>JAUWQU010000299.1 GCA_030610965.1 Phycisphaerae bacterium | reverse complement strand
CCAGCCGCCCCTGCCGCCCCAGCCGACGACCTCGGAGATGGCGGCCCCGCGCGGCACGGTGGGGGTCTCGGCCGGCGCGCATAGGCCTGCTGCGCCAAGGGCTTCCGATTCGATGCTGATCTACTAAGTTACTGCAGCGCGTCGCCGCGATGGCGAGCGGAGCACAGTTGAGCACAGGAGATTGCGCGATGAGCAAAGTGGTCCTTACGTCCGGCGCGGTGTTTCTGGCCTTGGCCCTGGCATCCGGCCCGGCCGCCGGTCAGTCCGGCGTGAGCGTGCAACTGGCACTTGACAAGCCCGTCGACCTCAACATAACCGACGCGCCCATCAGTCAGGTCTTCCTGCGACTGACCGAGGCCACAGGCGTGCGGTTCGTCATCGGCCAGGACGTCTACGCATGCCTGCCTTACGGCGACCAGACCCGCCTGGCCGTCAAGCTCAAGAACGTCACGCTCCGCAACGCCCTCTCGCCCATGCTCACGCCGCAGGCCATGGAGTGGCGCATCGAGAAGGACGCCGTGCGAATCCTGCCTACCGCGCCGATTCTGCGATTGATCCGCCGAACCACCTACGAGGAACTGCTCGGGCTGGGGCGGATTCTGTCGGTCAAGCTTCAGCCGGTCGACAAGGGCGGCCTCGTGCTGGACCAGCTTCGCACCGCCACGGGCAACAAGAACCTCAAACTGAACTTCCACGCGAAGACCGACAAGCAGGAAGCCGCCAAGGCCGGCGTCGAACGCGCCAACCTCGCGCTGCCCTGCACGGGCGCGCAGTGGCTGGACATGCTATGTCACGGCCGGGGCTGGACATGGTATCTCCGGGGCGATGAGGTGGTGATACTCGAGCAGAAGATGCAGATCCATCGCCAGCTCCAGCAGCAGGTCTCGCTGCGTTACGAGGGGGCCGACCTTACGACCGTGCTGCTCGACCTGGCGCACAAGGCCCGCGTCCTGCTGAACATGGACCCCGGCGTGATGGACTACGTCCCGGTCGAGACCCGCAAGAACTTCAACCTTATCATGAGCGAGGCGACAATCGCCCAGGCCCTGGCGGTAATCAGCGGGGCCACGGGGCTCCAGTTTGTCACCGAGAACCAGGGCATCCGCATCGAGGCGTCCGAGAAGCTCAAACTGTCCGTCGAACAGGCCGCGGGCGCGTCATCCAAACGATCACCGTTCTTCCTCAAGACCTCCATTCCGCTAGCCAACGGATCGACCCTGGAAGCCTACATCCGCGCCGACGACCTCCCCGCGGAAGTCCAGACCATCATCAACGCCGAAAAAGCCAGGCTCGTCGAGGCGCTTCTCAAGAAGTACAACATCACCACCACCCAGCCGACGACCCAGCCGGCTGAATGAAGCGATTGCGGATTGAGGAATGCGGATTGCGGATTTTCGGTGGCCCCGGCAAATTACAGGGGTGTTGTCCTCTCGCGGTAGCTGGATGAGTCCGGTCGTTGTGTCCCGAAGCCCAGGGATAGCAATCCCTGGGAGCAGTCCCCCCAATCCGCAACTCGCAATGAATGCGCCCGCTTGTATTCATCCCCAACCGCCCGTAACATGCCGTGTTTCCGGGCCGGTCGGGTTTCGCGCGAACCGCCGCTGCCCGGTTGGAAGATGACAACGACCTTTGCGGAGAAGCGCTGGCCATGGCACAGGAAAGCAACGAGTTGATGGACAAATTGGTGGCCCTCTGCAAGCGGCGGGGCTTTATCTTCCAGTCGTCGGAGATTTACGGCGGCATCGGCGGGTTCTGGGATTACGGCCCGCTGGGCGTCGAGCTCAAGCGCAACCTCAAGGACGCTTGGTGGCAGGACGTTGTCCGGCGGCGTGACGACGTCGTCGCGCTCGACTGCTCGATCATCATGAACCCCAAGGTCTGGGAGGCCAGCGGGCACGTCAACAACTTCAACGACCCCATGGTCGACTGCAAGGGTTGCAGAGCACGCTTCCGGGCCGACAAGGTCTTCACAGTCATCGCCCAGGAGGGCGTTAACCTGCATCTGCACGTCGGCGTCGAGGCCGACGACGACGAAGCCGCCCGCGCTGTCGCGGCCGAGGGCGCCAACAGCAAGACCCGCCGCCGACTCGAAAAGGGCGGTGACGGGATCGAGTGGGTCAGCTTCCGGGCCGACCGGACTCCAGACGGCCAGGCCGGCCGGTGCCCCAAGTGCGGTGGCGACCTCACCGATGCCCGCAAGTTCAACATGATGTTCAAGACGTTCGTCGGCGCGATGGAGGACAGCTCCGCCGTAGCCTACCTCCTCCCGGAGACGGCCCTGGGGATATTCTGCAACTAGAAGAACGTGCTGGACACCTCCCGCATGCGAATGCCGTGCGGCATCGCGCAGATCGGCAAGAGCTTCCGCAACGAGATCAACCCGCGGAACTACACCTTCCGCAGCCGGGAGTTCGAGCAGATGGAGATCGAGTTCTTCTGCCATCCCGACGAGGCCGACAAGTGGTACGAGTACTGGCGCGATGCGCGGTACCAGTGGTACGTCGACCTCGGCCTGACCAGCAGCAAGCTGCGCCTTCGCAACCACGAAACCGACGAGCTGGCCCACTACGCCCGCGCGTGCGCGGACATCGAGTACGAGTTCCCCTTCGGCCTGAGCGAACTCGAGGGCGTCGCCAACCGCACGGACTTCGACCTCAAGCAGCACCAGGAGTTCAGCGGCAAGGACATGATCTACTTCGACGACCAGACGAAGGAGCGTTACATCCCGTTCGTCATCGAGCCGTCGGGCGGCGTGGACCGCGGCGTGCTGGCCTTCCTCTGCGAGGCCTATACCGAGGACGAGGCCCCCGACGAAAAGGGCAAGATGCAGACCCGCACCGTGATGAAGTTCCACCCGCGCCTCGCTCCGACAAAGGTGGCCGTCTTCCCGCTGGTCAAGAAAGAAGGCATGCCCGAGATCGCCCGGAAGATATACCGCGACTGCCAATCCGCCGGCCTGGCCAGCTTCTACGACGAAAAAGGCGCCGTCGGCCGCCGCTACCGCCGCCAGGACGAAGCCGGCACGCCTTTCTGCGTAACCGTCGACGGCCAGACCCTCACCGACCAGACCGTAACCGTCCGCGACCGCGACAGCCTGACCCAGGACCGGATTGCCGCCGACAATGTCCTGGCGTACGTCCAGGAAAGGCTGAAGTGACGGGACAGCCGCACATGGGCGAATCGGGTAGCGGTTTTGATTCCCGCGAGCCGATAGAATAGTCTAACGGATACGTCCTTCGTCGGAGCCCGGAAGGCCGAAGCGTCGAAAGCTGAGGGTCGTACCGGCAATAGCGATGAGGCCAACAGAATGAAACGCGCCGAGACACTTGCGGAAATATACCAATCCTGCCACCCGCGCCCTTTGCGCCGCGAGGAGCTTGAGACCTTCTTCGTCGACACGGATGACGCCCGAGACAAGGTTCTCAGCCGGCGGGACGAGATGCGGCGGCGACTGACGCGCGACACGACCTGCAACACGAAGATTCTCCTGGCCGGCCATGCTGGGTGCGGCAAGTCCACCGAACTTGTGAAGCTAGCGGAGGAGTTGAAGGAGAGCTTCTTCACCGTGAGCCTATCCGCGGCCGAGGACTGCAATCTCTACGACCTTGTGCTTGAGGATGTTCTGGTTGTCATGATGGAGCGAATCCTCTCGAGGTGCGAAGAGACCAGCCTCTCCGACGAACTGGACCCCGCGAGCACGGCGTTGGCCGAGGTCCACAGATGGTTTGCCGAGGAACTCGATATCGAGGAGAAGACCAGAGAATCCGGCTTCGAGGGCGAGGGGGGGATCGATGCGAGCCAGAGCCATTTCGGCAAGCTCCTGGGTCTTTTGATTAAGATGAAGGCCCGTATCCGCCGTGCGGACAAGAGCGTTCATAGGATGTGCCAGGAGAAGCCGCACCGCTGGAGCGACCTTGTGCAACGGTGCAACCTGCTGGTCAAGGAAGTGCAGCACGTGCTGCACGGCCACAACCGGCGGATGCTGATTGTCATCGAGGACATGGACAAGGCCAATCTCAACGATGCCCGCCGCATCTTCTTCGAGCAACCCGCCGCTTTGGCGGACATCGAGACGTGCATGATCTGCACTGTGCCGATCTTCTTGCGCCACTCGGCTGACTGGGCTCGGCTGGATCAGCACTTCGAGTCGCTCGATTTGCCGATGCTCAAGGTCAGCGAGTTCGATGGCGAGCCCTGCGGAAAGGGCCGCCATGTGATTCGCGACATTATCGGCCGTCGCATTGCTCCCCACCTCATTGACGGTGCAGCGTTGGATTTGCTGATCGACAAGTGCGGCGGCGTTCTTAGGGACGTGTTCGAAGTGCTGGTAGTCGCGGCCCAGGCTGCGGAATCCGCCTGCCAGAAGAGCACGAGACAGGAGACTCTGACGGAAGAGGATGTTCGGTACGGCCTTAACCGCCGGAAGAACGAGTACACCCGGGCAATCAGCGCGGAGAATCTGCCGGAAGAATGGACGCTGACGGTCCAAGACCTCTATGCGAAGCTGGAGGAACTCCGCGACCAACCCGTGCGGGCCTTCCCGGCCGAGCCGGTCGCGATGGTCCTTCTGAAGGCAAAGGCGGTGCTCGAGTACAATGGGGAGGCTTGGTTCGCCATCCATCCGCTGGTGCGAGAGTTGCTCGAGGTGATGCAGAGTGACCGGCATAAGTGAGCATGCCGACGTCCCGTTCGGTCCGGACCTTGCCGCGGAGTGGGGCCGCGTGCGGTCCTTCCTCCGCGCCGAGAACCCGCCGCTGGCGATAGTGGAGGTCGAGTCCAGAGCCCAAGCCGAGCAGGTGGTCGATGCGGCCCGGCGGGAATCCCGGGACCCGGTGGCGGTATTCCAACTCGACGAATGCGACGACTTCACCGAGTCGCAGGAGTGGCTCAAGAGCAAACAGGCGGCGGGCGGATCGCATACGTTTCTGGTGTTGGCCTGTGCGGAACCCCGACAGAAGGAGGGTGACGGCCCGGCTTTCTGGACATGGTTGAACCTCCAGCGAGAGCATTGGCTGCCCCGCGCCGGGCGGCTCGCGTTTGTCCTGACGCCGCCCATGGTGAACAAGCTGGCTGGGCGGGCGGACGCCCTCTGGGACTGGATTCCGCTGAAGTTCAATCTTTTGGGCTCTCCCGGCCAGGACGCCCGAGACCCTTCCGGCCAAGGTGCCCAAGAAATGCGGGCCGTCGGGGCGTCGCCGGGGGAAGCGGCGAAGTTGCTGCCATCGCTCCGGGATCAGCTTGCCAAGGCCCGGGGAAAGGGTTTGGCGGAGTCGATCATCTGCCGGGATTACGCCTTGCCACTTTTCGAGAACCTGGTGGCGGCAGGGAGGTTGGCGGAAGTCAGCGGTTTGCTCGGCGCGGAACTTGGTGGCGATATATCCGCCCGACTTTCCGGACCCGCACGCCTGCGGTGGTGGGCCTCGCTAGCTGAGTACAGGTTGCGGAGGTTCGACCTTATCGGCGCTGAAGCCGCCTGCTATAACTTCAGGCGAGAGGCACAAGAGCTGGGAAACGAGGGACATCTCTCCGCCGCCTACCACCTATCGGGCATTGTAGCTCAGGAGCGTCGGGACTTCGCCGCGGCTGAGCAGTGGTACCTCAAGAGCTTGGCGATCAAGGAAGAGCAGGGCGACGAGGCCGGCGCGGCCGGCACGTACCACCACCTGGGCATTGTAGCCCAGGTGCGTCGTGACTTTG
>JAUWQU010000122.1 GCA_030610965.1 Phycisphaerae bacterium | reverse complement strand
CGCTATCAATTGATGGTTGTCGAACGTGTTATGGTCCGCCAGGAAGAAATGTCGACCACATTCACAGGGCCCTTGCCTATGTCGTGGCAACCGCCTCACTTCTTGATGCTCCGCAACTCGGGCTGCGTTGTTGCGGTTTCGATGGCCTTTATTGCGTCTTCGACTGCGCCGACTCTCCTGTTATTGAGTTCGCCTCCGGGGTATTTCCGCTTCTCGACTTGATCGTTGAATTGAACGATCAACTCTTTCAGGCCCGGCACCGCTTCGCGGGCGGCCTTGCCATAAGTTACAATCGCCTTCATGATCTCCCCGGTGCGGCTTTCGCTGCCGTGGCCACCCTGGGTTTTAGCGAAGTCAACACCCGCTTCGATGCCCTCCTTGAAGTGATATTTTGTCAGGGCCTTGAATGCGCCCATGCGGATCTCGTTGGAGAACATCTTGTCCGCCGGGCTCGGCGTTTTGACGGCGGCGAGGAGGTCCGGCGCCAGCATCTGCACGTCCGTCAAGGTTAGCCGGTTCTCGAAAAAGCCTCTCAGCGTGGCCCGCGCCATTCCGTCGGGGTTATTCGCAACGGCCCGGATCGCCGGGAGGAGCAGCTTGGAATCGATTCCCTTGAGGGCGTCTGTCAGCCCTCCCGAGAACAATGCGGCCGCCAACTGGCCATGGGCGATCTGGATGGGATCGGCCCAGTTGATCGGCTGGAGGGGTTCGGCGGTTTGGGCGGTGGCCTTGAGGATGTGGGGGATGGCCGGCCTCGCCTCGCCCCTCATGTCTCTGATGGCCTTGGCCGCCTTGTACCGCACCCAGCGGTCCTGGTTGGAGAGCTGCCGGACCAATACGGGCAGCGCCTCGGCGCTGCGAATGTAACCGAGCGCTTGGCAGGCGCCCTGGCTGACATGCGCATCCTTGCCTTTCGCCATGGCGATCAGCGCGGGCACCATCGCTCTTGCCTCGGGGCGCTTGGCCAGTTCCTCCGCCGCCCAACCGCGGACGATGGGCGACCAATCGGCGAACGCCGCCACGAGTTGCTTGGGCGTCATCCTCTTGCGGCCCAAATCGAAGCGCCCGGAGGCGACGGCATCGGCGACGTCCTTCCTGGCCAGGGCGCTGGCCGGGCTGACGCCCTTGCCCGTAATCCAGAGTTTCTTCAGCGGCAGTGAATAAGTCAGGACATAGCTGGCGGTCGGGCTCAGGCCGCTGTAGCTGCTCTTGCCGTAGTAGGTGTTGTCGTGCGTCCTGCCGGGGCCGTATTGCTCGCCGCCGTCGTAGGTGAACGACCCATCGCAGCGCCGCACCAAATCGAGGTGGCGCGAAGCCTCCTTGAAGAACGCCGCCGCCGCCGCGGGCCCGCCGACATTGGCCCCGAGGGCGCCCCACAGATAGCTGAACCCCTGGCCGGTATGGCCGCACTCGCGGTTCTTGTAGCCCGCCACGGCCATCTTGGCGAAGAACCGCGTCTCGGCCGGCCTGTTGGCCTGGAGTCCGAACAGCAGCGCCGTCATCGCGCTCTTGCCATTGTTGTCATGGAACGGATAGGGCTCGTGCTCGCCGTAGGGAATCGTGCCCTTGTCCAGAAAGTACCCGAAGAAGTTCGACGCGCGCTTGACGGCCGCGCCTACCTCCGGGTCCTTCACGCCGCACCTCTTGCCCAGGACGATGGCGAGGTTGGCCAACAGGCCCGCCTGATTCACCGGGCCGTAGGGAGGGACCGAGCCGTGCAGCCCGCCATCGGGCCTCAGGGCGGAAAACCCGTGCCCGAACGTGCCGTACATCCCCTGCCCCCGTGCCATGCAGACAGTGTACTCATTTACGGCGTGTTTGACTTCCTGATCGCCGGTGAGGAGATAATACTCGCAGATGAATATTCCGCGAAGGCCCGTCTCCCACGTGCCCATTCCACCGCTCTTTAGCTTCAGGTAGGGCGGGCCTATCTTGCGGGCGAATTCCCTGACCCGGGGCAGGTACTCTGCCTTGCCGGTCGCCATCAGGGCCAGGCCGTTGACCATCCCGTGCCAGTTCTCCGGGAGCGGCTCCTTCTCGAGCACCTTGCAGGCCTCGTCGAAGATGCGCTTGGACTTGGGGCAATTGTAGGGCGCGGTGTCGCTGTAGGTCCCCATGACTCTCAGTTTGAGCTCGACCTCTTCGGTTTTGCCCGCCCGCCACATTGTCAGCTTCAGGATGCCGTTGTTCGATTCCTTCTCGGCTTCCTGGATCGCCGCGGCGATGCTCCTGCGGGCATCGTCGGTGAATAGTTTGCCGCCGACACCGAGAATCACGTCGTCAACTTTCAGCACCCCGTCGGCCGGCGACTTTGCCCCGACATGGGTCACCAGAATCTGCCGGCTGGCGGCCGTGGTCCGCCCCTGCAGGCCGTCGAAGTGAGTCGCCGGTTTCAGGTAAATCCACCCGCGCAGCCCGGTGGCGCCCAGGTTGTAAGTTCCGTTGCGATTCACCCCGGTGGTTTCGCCCTTGGTGAGATCCGGCGGACCACCGGCCGCCACGACCGGAAGGCTCATCAGCACCGCCGACACCATCATTGTGAACCCGAACCGGGTTTTTGTTCTCATCACGTTTCTGTCTTGATTCATGTCTCTCATGCCGTTTCCTTTTTAGTTAGTGTCACTTCACTCCGAAAACCGTGATGCGCCTGAGCAACAGTTCCCTGGGGGCATCGTTTTTCGTTTCCAACCGGATGAATCTCGCCCGGCGCCCCGGGGCATTGGCGCCCGCATCAAAATGGGTCACCGGCACGACCCAGGTGGTTTCCCATGCCTTGGCGCGCCAGACCTTCCGCCATTTCCGCCCATCCTCGGAGATGGACAAGATGAGATCATCCGCCCGCCGCTCATTGGGGCGGTTTTCGACCACAACGGCATTGACCATCTTCACTGCGCCGAGGTCGACCTTCGCCCACGGGTTCTTCTCTTTGTCGGTATGGAACGCGTAGTCGACCTTATCGCCCGAGAAAAGCCGCGCATGGTTCTTTTCGTCATCATAACCCGACCGGGAACTGATCTCCAGCGTGGCCTTTTCACTGAGCACCGCACCATGCTCGGAAACATAGGACTTGGGCGCATGGGCCGCACCAAGGATGCGGCCGGCCACCACTGGCTTGTCGAGGGTCAACTCGATCACCGTCACCGGTTTCTCACGGTCTTTCCGGGCAACTTCCACGGAGAATTCGTCGGCGCTTTGCTTGAAGGTGACCTTCGCTCCACTCAGCGTGCGGGCGGCGAGCACCTTGTCCGGGAGCGGATCAAAGCCGAGGCCTTCCACCTGCCACTCGGAAACGTGCAGGTATAGCTTGTTGCCCTTGTGACAAGTGTCGCCCCAGGCGCCGTTGCGGTAGGTGCCGCCCCGGGTGCCGTAGACCGCTTCACCATACTTGCTCAACCACTTGCTCATGGCACGGGCGACCTTGGCCTCACCCTCGGCAAAGGCCCCGTCCGGACGCGGCCCGAAGTTCAGCAGCAGGTTGCCGCCGCCGGTCGTGCAACTGACCAGCATCTTGATGCAATCCTCCGGCCCCTTGAACCCATCCTCGCTACCATAGGACCACTGGCGCCCGACATGTATGCAGGATTCCCAATCGGCGGCGATGTCCATCGCGCCAATGAAGCCCTCGGGCGTGTCATAGTCGCCCTTGACCATTTTCGCCAACTCCGGCGTGGCCGGGCCGCGGTCTTGCGGCGTTTCCGGCCCGCAGAAAGCGGCGGCGTGGTTGTTGACGATCAGTTTGGGTTGGAGTTGATACATCATCGCGAAGAGTTCGTCGAAGTTCCACTTGCCCCAATCCCTGCCGCCGACGTGATCGAACCACATCACGTCCACCGCCCCGTAGTTGGAGAGCAGTTCCCGAACCTGCGCGCGGTAGAACTCGTCGTATTTCTTGTTGTCGCCGACGAGGTAATCCGGGTGATACCAGTCGCGGGTGGAATAATAGAGCCCGAGCTTCATCCCCTGCTTGTGCCATGCGCCTATTTGCCGCAGATGCACGCTTCGATGCGGGCATGGCACGCCGGACAGTTCTGAACATTGTCCCCGGCGGCGAAGCCTTTGGCCGCACCCGGGCCAAGAATCGTGAACGCGACCGTGCCCAGGCCGCCAACCTCCACCTTCAGCGTGTTCTGGTCGGCGATTGCGCCGTCGCATTGGATGCTGAATCTGCCGCCGCCCAAGTCTTGGCACGACCAACCGGCCGACACGGTCATGCGCACTGTCTTGCCGTCGGCGCCCTTGTCCAGCCCGCCAACGCTGACGCCGACCACCTTCGCCACGCCCGGCCTAATGACTGGCTCGCCGTTGTAATGCAGCGCCACTTCGCTGCCACCTACGAGTTCGACGGCACTATGCACATCCAGTGCCCGCGTCACCAGCGCCAACTCGTTGCGGTACAGGCGCGACCGCAGATCGGCCGGCAACTGCGTCTTGTCCGCAAACGCCACGCCGCTCTTGGCGGCCGCCGCCTTGTACGCAAGCTCGACGCTCTGCTGCGTCAGCTCGTCAATCGTTTTGGGGGCATTCAGCCCGCGCGTGAATTTGTGCAGTACGATCTCGTTGCCGACAGGCCTCCGCCATCTCTCTGGGATCGCCCCCATGCCGCCGATAATGCCCAGCACTGAGCCCAGCGTCGCGCCGGTGCAGTCGGTGTCATAACCGCAGTTGACCGCCTTGCAGAGGCAGTCGCCGAAGTCCTTACCGTACTGCCAGCCGATGATGGTGAACCCGTGATTCGGGATCGCGTTGCAGGGCTGGAGGTGACCAAACCGCGTGGCGATGCGTTCGCGGGCCTGGCCCCATGTCTTGCCAGTCTGGTGGCACCAGACGGCCTCGCGAATGCTCCGGCCGACGTGACTGGCGATGGGAATCATCGACAGGCCGATGTCGATCAGCGTCAGCGGATCCTTCTCGACGAATGCCGCCGATTCCACCGCGGCCCAGAACATCTCGCCCCACATACCTTCGCCACCGGCGTGGTCGACGCAGGAGTCCTTCCACGCCATGCTGGCAGCTACCTGCGGGTCAGCTGGATGCAGCACTGCCCAGATTTCGCTGCGGATCGGCGAGCCCATCTCGTCGACGAAGTAGTTCTCGAAACAACCCGCCACCGGCGGCCGCAGCCCGCGCGAGAAGTTCCGCATGAAGAAGCCATATTCGTTCCACGGGTAACTCGCGGCGTGGCGGCTCCAATACTCGGCAAACGTGCGGACCGACGGATCCAGGCCGGTGTCTTGCAGCATCTTGAGCCAGACCAGTTGCAGGTCCAAGTCGTCGTTGGCGGCAGCCTTCTCCGGCACAGGCGTGTAGAAATCAAAGTTGTGCGTGTACTTGTGGCACTCCCACGGCGCCCCCAGCGTACCGCCGATGTTCTTGCCCAGCCAGCAGGCGTAGACCTTGTCAACGAACTCGCTCTTGCCGATGACGATGGCGCTCATGCGTCGCTCCTGTATTTACGGCATGGCTTTTTTGGTATGAGTCACTACTGTACCGGCGTCTGAGCTTGGGGCAACAGTATTCGCACGATGCCACCGGCCGATGGCAAGGTAAACCACGGTTCATCCCGAAAATCACATCCAGCGGCGTAAGCGGCTATTTCTTGGGGCTGCCAGTGCGGTGATGGCGACTTCCGTGGCTGATCCGAGGCAGCACATAGCGTCAGGAATTGCGGGAAGTGGGCGTAATCTTTGCTTGGCACGATCAGGTGGTCACGGAGCCCGAAGAGCTTGCCACAACCCCGCTGAAAACGCTGATAGCGGCGATGAGGACGCTGCCCGACTCGCTGCTGGCCGTCTCGGGCAGGCGTAGCCGGGCGCCACGATGGGAGATTTCTGTGCCGGCGCCACCAACCTTGCGGGCAACGGGGGGGCTTCTTGTGCGTAAGCACGGCTCGGACAAGAGCCGGCAGGAAGCAAGAAAGGATGCCAACCATGAACGCAACAAAGACCAAGTTGGGACTGCTCGGAGCAATCGTGTTCTCCATGATCGCCCTGCCGGCCTATGCGGCACCGCCGAGGGGCCGTGCTGACGACCACCGCGGACCGGTCGCCAATCGCGGCCGCGACCAGAGGGCCGATTCCCGCTATGACCGCGACGCCGTTAGAGTCCGCCTCCGCATTGTGCCCGGGCACGACCGGGCCCCCGGGCCGATCCGCTACGAAACTCGCACTGAAACCGTCCTGGTAGAGCCGGCCCACTACGAGATCCGCACCCAGCAAGTGCTGGTCATGGAAGGGCGATGGCAAGAGCGAGTGATCCCCGGCAAGCGCGAGTTGCTGCGTGATTCCCGCGGCAACCTGCACAAGGTCCAGATCACGCCCGACCGCGTGGAGCGTATCTGGTGTCCACCGGTATACGAGACGCGGACTGTGAAGGTCCTTGTCCCCGCCCGTTACGTAAGTCGAACCGTTCGCGCTGCGGTGACGGCTCGCCGCAATGACCGCACCAGCACCACCAAGGCCGCCATCGGCATCGGCCTGCGGATTCTCGATCAGGTGCTGCATCGGTAGGGGCAAGCTCGATGACTATCCCCGGTACGTCAAAGGCTGTGACATCGTTTCCTTCGACATCTATCCGGTCGTTCACCGTGACAAGGAAGTGTCCGGCCGGCTGGAGTACGTGCCGCGGGGCGTCGAACGGCTGGTGAAGTGGTCGAAGGGCAGTAGGATTGTCTGGAACTGCATCGAATGCATGCACATCAGCAACCCGCCGGCCATCGCCACGCCCCAGCAGATCGTGAGGTTAGCGGCCGTGATTAACGGGCCCGAGCCAGCCGGGTCGGCGAAAGCCAGCTCATCTGGCCCTGGGGCGCCGGTCGCGGTGATGACGCGGGAGTACCGGGGCGCGATCTACGTCTTTGCCGTGGGAATGCGGAACAAGCAAACCACCGCGACGTTCGAACTGCCACGGCCGGCCAGCGGTCAGATCGAGGTGATCGACGAAGGGCGTTCATTGCCGGTTAGGAATGGCCGGTTCCAGGACACATTCAAACCGTACGAGGTGCATCTCTACCGGCTGTCTGCCCCAGGCCACCGCGATCAGGTGCGCCTCGGCCCGACCGTCCAGCCGACGGGCGCGGTAGCTGCCGCGATTGTCGTGCTCGGATCCTATCAATCCTATCGGTAAAAATGGTGGGTTTGGGTCCCGAACCGAGCCCATTCGATGACGGTCAGGAAGAAGATTGTTCCGGTCGCTGGTCAGCTTCCCGGGGTGCGTTGGTCGATGCGGTAGACCGTGTCGCGCCAGACGATCTTGCCGCCCAGGCGCAGTTTGAACATGGCCTTGACCAGCAGGGCGGCGACCATGATGCAGGCGACGGGGTACGTCAGGCCGTAGACCCACCGCGACTTCAGGTGCTTTGAGAACCGCGCCGCCATGACAAGCTGGGCCAGGAGGCTCACCGAGCCGATGATCGCGGCGGCCAGCCACCAGTCGGCCGGGGCGGCGCCGGCGGCGATCATGGCCCATCCGATGGCGGCGGTGGCGGCGGGGGTCAGGCCTCGGCCGGTCAGGACCAGCAGGGCCTTGGTCAGGCCCAGCACGTTGCGGAACGCGCCGATGAAAATTCGCTCCCAGCCGCGGACGATCTGCGCCAGCGATGCGTACATGCGAACGGTGAACAGGGCGGTACTGGGGGCGACCCGGAGATTCAGCCCGCGGGCCTTGACCCGCCGGGCGATGTCCATGTCCTCGATGAGCGAGCCCCGCACGGCCTCGTGCGTGCCTATGGCTTCATAGGCCTCCCGGCGGATAAGCATGAACATGCCGTTGGCGAAGGCGTCACGTTTGCGAGGGTTGTTGACGCGGCTGGGGCGGAACCAGATCATCAGCACGCCGGTCAGGATCGGCAGGAGGTAGCGTTCCCAGAAGCTCTCGTAACGGTGCTCGGGCAGCAGGCTGAGCATGTCGGCCTGCGTGTCGATGGCGTATTGCATGGCCAGCCGAAGCGTGCGCGGGCAGATCTGCTTGCAGTCGGCGTCGTGCATGAGAATCCACTCACCGCGCCCCTGCTCGATGCCGCGCTGCATCGCGTGGTTCTTTCCGCACCAACCCTCGGGCAGCCGGTCGATGTCGATGGCCCGGACGCGAGCGTCCTTCTCGGCGATGCCGTGGATGATCCGCCCGGTGGCGTCGGTGGAGCGGTCGTTGACGACGATCACCTCCAGGCGGGGATAGTCCTGCGCCAGCAGCGACGTCAGGCAGGCTTCGATGTTGGCTTCTTCGTCCCGGGCGGCGACGACGAGGCTTAGCGTTGGCCAGTCGTCGAGCGTTAGCGGGTAGTCAGCCGTCAGGTGGAACATCGCCCGCCAGACGCGCAGGGCCAGCATGTTGCGGACGACCCACTCCAGACCTACGCCGGCGGCCAGTGATGTAACGATGATGGCGAATACATGCATGATGCCGTTTGCATCCTCGATTCGTCAACCAGGGATCCTGGGGAAGCTCGCGCCTCCGGCCGGACAAACAGCCACACGATGACGCCCGCCGCCGAGCAAGTCACCGGCCGCCGCGAGAGCTT
>JAUWQU010000118.1 GCA_030610965.1 Phycisphaerae bacterium | reverse complement strand
TGCATGGCTGGCAGGGGTTCCACATGTCCGCCCCCATCTCCACCATGTCGGGGAAGATAGACTCGATCCGGCCGCACGAGTGCTGATTGACCAGCGCGCCGCAACGCTTGATGCAGTCGTATATCCGCTTGGTGTGGGGCTTGATGATTCGCCGCCACGTCTCCGGCGGCATGAATAGGTTCGACTGCGTTCCCCAGTCGTCGCCGTACCAGACCATGTCCAGCCCGACCGCCTCGCCGAAGCGCTCGATGAGCTTGATCTTGTAGTCCGCGATCGCGCCGAGAAGCCCCGCCATGAGTTCCGGCTGGGCTGCGTAGGCCATCAGCGCCTCTTCCATGCCCAGCAGCAGGTACGACCGCTCGAACAGGCCCATCTCCACGAAGGCGCAAACAAGCAACTCGTCGCGGTCGATTCCGGCGGCGGCCGCGACGGTAGGGCCCCAGTCCAAAGCGTCAACGTCTGGGATGGCGATCTGCTCGCGCCATCGCTCCAGGTCGCGAATCGTGTGCCCCTCGTGGGCCGGGAACGTGCCGCCCTCGGCGCCCTGCTCATACGACCAGCGCACACCGAATGCGGCGAGCCCGGCCGCGCTGGGCCTCTCGCATACGGGCGGGTCCAGCATCCGTACCGCCTCCATGCGGTTGGGCACCCAACTTGGGCCGTCGTGGCGGATGGCCCGCAGGAGATTCTCCTTCGCCTTCATCCGAAACCTCCAGGTCGCCTCGAGCCTTTCGACGTCACTCTTCTGATTCGGCATGTCCCAGATAGCCCGCGGCCCACGACCGTCGTGGGGCTTTCGAATGATTCTATCGTGATCCTGTGGATCACCCAGCACTTTCTCGGCTCGGTGGCGGGGGTGTGCGTAGTCCAGAGAAGCGGGTTCAAAGAAGTTGACTCACGCACTTGCCGCGAGGATAATGTCAGTTCGCCGACTTTGCAGGTGGATCGTCCTGCAGGCGGAAACGTATCAAATAAGCGGCGACATGGGCATCAACGTGGCCCAGAACGGCATCAAGAAGGCGAGTTTCCGCGTAGCGGAATGGTTGAAGTAACCTGCCTGTTAGGCAGCACGAGCGCCCGTGGCGCAATTGGATAGCGCATCGGTCTTCGGAACCGAGGGTTGGAGGTTCGAATCCTCTCGGGCGTAGTAAGGGGCTTGCCTGCGGCTACCGGCGAGGCAAATGCCGGAGGATCATTTCGACGGCACCAGAAGTGGATGCATTGTGCGAAACAGGCCTGGCGGCGCCGGCAAGAAATCGCTTCCGCTCGGCAGGATGCTCTTGAGCCGGATCCAGACCTCCAGGGACAGCGAGTGGTCGTCTACCGCGGCAACGATCAGGCTGTGGAACCCAGCAAGGTTCCTGGCCATTGTTCGCGTAGCCTTATCGCGGACCGGCCAGCTATCGTCGTCCATCTGTGTGAGCAAGCGCAGGAATGCCGCCTGCTCCTTGGCTGACGACTTCAATTGAGACCACGGATCGCCTTCGTAGACAAGCACGCGGTCGTGCGTGAGAATCCGCCTGCCGGCACAGTCGAAGCTGGCGAAGTGCATATGATTATCTGTCAGCCTCACCCACTTGTTCAGCGTTGAATTATACTCCATGACGCCGAGGCGATACACCGTCACCAGCAGGAGGTCCCGGAACACGGCGTTCGCTGCGGCTTTGACCGGATGGGGTGAGTAAGGCGTCAGAAAAGGTTTCCAGCCTTCTTCCGTCTTGCGGTAGACAGTGGAACCGTAGATTCTGTGCTTGGGCGGCACATATGACAGCCTTAACTTGCCCAGCATGAATGCGAAATCTTCCCAGGGCGCATCTTCGACGAAAGTGTCGGACTTTGGATTGTATCGATAATACTTGTTGATATTCTTGACCAGTGGAATGCTCCAGACGGTGCCCTTGGCGCTCAGATACAGACGGCGAGACTCCATGGGGTATTCCCGGATTCCGCTGGGTGTCAGCCGGACCACCCGCCAGATGCCTTCCCGCCGCAGCTTGGATCCGCCGCACCACCACCAGTCGCCGTCGGGCGACTGAATCTCCGGCATGCCCAGGTAGTTCTCGTAAGGGACTGTGCGGATGACCTCCCGCTCTTGGCCGTTCTGGCGAATCAACTGAAGGCGCCCCTTGTCTTCATTCCGATTATACGGTGAGCGAACCCATGCCGTGTGCTTTGCCTTGTTGTAGCCTGTCGCCCACATCGGGATTCCGGGGTCGACCACCGACCAGGATCGGCCATCGTCGGTTAGTTGGAGACGGTCGCGAGCATGAGCCCAGTGGCAGTAGACCTCCGGGAATAGTTTTCCGAAGTCGATATTTTCCCATTTCCGGCCGTCCCACCGGCGGGAGCCCCACCACACGTGGCCTTCGACGTCGCGGAACGTGCGGAAGTAATCAAGGTATTCATGGGGGACTTCCATTTCTGGCACACCGGTGACATTCGCTCGCATGAGCATATGCTTATCCGTCTTGCCCGCGACGTGATAAGAAAGGATGCCTCCTGCCTTCATGTCCCACCCCAAGTATTGGCTCCTGGGGCACTGGCGAAGCCCATTGGGGCCGATCTCATGCACCAAACCGCGAAAAAGGAGAGCAAACGTCTTGCCTCCCGCCAGGAAGTAAGTGGGATGGTAGCTGGAGGGATGGCCCCGTGGCACTGTGAAGGTCTTTGGCTTGGTCGGATCAGCCGCCGGGACGAAGGTGAAGATCGACTTGTCTCCTATGCAGCCCAGCATGTATCCTTCAGGGAGCATAATAATATAATCGGCCTGTGGCGCGTCGTGCAGGTGCCGCCAGCTCCCATCCGCAAACTCCTGGACAGCATACTTCTGGGCAAGCGTTGATAGTGCCAGGAGGCGCCCCTTTGCGTCGAAGCCGATGTCCAGCACCGTGCCGCCGTCGGCGAGAGCAGGCAGTGCGCGCCATCCCTCCTTTGGATGCCACAGAGAGACTCGTGCCCTGCTATCCCATTGGCTGCGGCCGGTCAGAATGGCGCATCGTTCATCCGCGGCGGCCGTCACTCGCGACACATGCTCCTCGAGGGGCAGACCATCCAGCACGGAGAAAGCCTGCACCTTTTCGGTCTTGCGGTCATAACGCCATATGTGGGCCGTCGAGTATGGTGCAAACCAAATGGCTTGCGGGGAAACGCAACGCGGATACATAAACGGCTGCGTCCAGCAGGACCATTTCCCGGAAGTGCGCGAGGCCGACCTGGCCGCCGGCTGGGTTGTCGCACTCGCAGGGCCGGCTCCGGTCGGGGCCGAAGACGGCGCATTTCCCGCGCCGATTGCCAGAGCTCCCGCGACGGCAATCGCTGCCAGCACCACCACGGCCTGTCGTTCTACCGAAGTTGGCATTTGGCGCCTCATGAAGTTTGTCACTTCGGCTCGGTCGTCGGGGCGGTTGTGGGGGGCTGTTTTTGGGACGGGATGAAGGTCAGTTTCTCCATTACTTTGTCGGGCCAGTTGGTGCTGATTACTCGTGTCTTGCCGGCTGACCATAGGGCTACTTCGGCTCGGCTGTGGGGGTCTTCCTTGGTGGCGGGGATTATGAAGCACAGTTCGCCCGCGGTGCGCCAGGAGGGGAGCGCCCGGAGTTTGCCTTCGGCTTTCTGCACCCACGTTATCTGCCCATCGGCCAGGGCCACCACGCAGACCTTTGCGTCGTCGGTCATGCAGATTAGCTTATGGTTCGGGCTGAGGTCGAACACGGGGCTCGGCGGAAGCTGGGTTTTGGCCTGGCGGGGGATAACTCGCGTGACCTGGCCGGGCTCGCCCGGCTTGAATGCGAACAGCGAGATTGGCCTGGGTGTATCGACGGCGGCTGGGAGCGTCATATCGGCGGATGCGAACAGGATTCGCCCATCCGGCAGACATCTGACGGCCAGGAGGTTATCGAAGACGAGCGTGGCGAGGTTCTCGGCGGGCGGGGCCTCGGCAAGGAGGTTTCCATCGGCGCCGGCGACCTGTCGTCTGCTCAGCGAGCCGACTTTCACCGGCTTTGCGTCCTCGGCCCCGGCCGACCGGATGTAGACAACGTGCTGGCCGTCGGCGGACCAGTCGGAGAAGAAGGATACCCCGTCGGCCAGTTCGCGTGGTGCGGCGTTGGCGGTCAGAGGCGCCACGTGGAGCGTAAAGCCGTCCTTCGTGCGGTCGGAGCCTGTCACGAAGGCGACTGCCTTTGCGTTTGGGGCGAGTCGGATTTCGTTGATTCCCTTGAGCGAATGGAGTATGGCCGCGGCGGGTTTGAGCGACATGCCCTTCAGGTCGAACAGGCGGAGTTGGCTGTAGGGGACCGACAGCTTGGCCATCTCCTTCCATTTCTCACCGAACCGCTTGCGGAGGGCGGCGGGGCGGTTGTCGCGCAGGTGGAGCAGCGCGGGCGCGACGAGGCTGGCGCGGTCCTCGAAGACGTCCTCGACGATGGCCTGCACGACGTCGTCGGAAAGGTTCTCGTCGGCCGGCTTGGCCAGGATGGCTTTCTCCAACTCGTCGGCGGCGGCGATGACGGCCTGGCGGGTCGGCTCGTCGAGCGCCTTGGCCAGGTCGGCCCATTTGTCGGCGGACTTATGCACGGCCAGCAGAACGCGTTTGGAGTCCGGCATCCAGGCCGCGGCCTGGACAATGCCGATGTCCAGCCTGGCGAGTTTTCCGTCGCCGTCGCAGAGGCTGGTGGAGTTGGAGTCCATCACGACGGCTCGGCTGGCGTCGGGCGACCAGACGACGAGTCGTCGCGGCAAGCATCCGGCGGACATGACAGCCCCGACACCCAGCAGCAGCAACGTGGATGTCGTGGCCAGTCGCTTGAGGATCCTTGCGGCGTTCATTGTGCTTATCGTGCTCGAAGTGCCCATAGTGCGTCTCCCATGATTGGCGGTTTGCTGGTTGTGCTCATGCACCATCGTGTAGCCCTTTAAATCCCCAGGTACAACTCCTTTGTTAACAATATAGTAGGGCTTCCACGGAGCATTCACGACCCCTTTTCGTCTGCCCCCTTCTTGCCCTCTTCGTTCCCTTCGAGGGTCGCCAATAAAAAAGGGGCGAGTGCCGCACGGTAAGTCAATCGCGCCGGTCAGGAGAGGAGGCATCTCTCGGAGCAGGTTCCAGACACGTTAACCTGTGCGGGCATCTCGCCCTTTGATCTAGATAGACTGTCTTCCGTCTTCGCTTCGCTACGCCGTGACAAGCCGTCTTTGCGGAATCCGACCCTTCGACTTCGCGGACAATCAAGTGCGGCTTCAACTGTTCGCTCTGGCGTACAACTTGGGCAACTTCCTGCGTCGGCTGGCACTGCCCCGATCGGTGAAGCACTGGTCGCTAACGACGTTGCGGGAGAAGCTGATCAAGATCGGGGCCAAGGTGGTAACGCATGCCCGATACGTCATCTTCCAGATGGCCGAGGTGGCCGTACCCCGATGGCTCTTCCGGGCCATCCTGGAGCGGATTCGACGGCTGCGTCTGCCCGAGACGGCGCCGGGATGACGGCGAGAACCGTCGAGACAGCCGGAGGACGCGGAGGCGACGGGGATGGTCTGCGCGGATCGACAATGAACGCCCCTACGCAGGGCGTTTTGGGCAGCATCATGGCCTGGAAGCGACCGAACTGTCTCGCCGATGAGCAGAAAGGGCATTTGCTAACGTCGCGGCCCGTGGTAAGATCATCAGAAAGGCCGACGAAGGTCGTCGGCTGGAAGCCATCCGGGAAATCCCGGACAAGGAGATCGAAATGAATTTGCGCTCCCTCACTCGCGCCATGATGCTCGTGGTGCTCATCTGCGCCATGGCCACCGTCGCCACCGCCGGCGAACCCGTCAAGGTGTTCATCCTGGCCGGCCAATCCAACATGGTCGGGCACTGCAACACTCATTTGCTCGCCAACCTGATGGATTCGCCGCGGGCGGAAGACGCCGAACTGGCGAAACAGCTCATTGTCGATTACGACAAGGTGGTCAAGACCGTCTTGCCGAAAATGAAAGCGCTGCAGAAGCAGATCGACGCGTTGGTCGAGCCGACCGAGAAGGCCCGGCAGGCGATGCTCAAGATGGGCAAGGACAAGGAGAGCCCCGAAGCAGTGGCGAAGAAGGCCGCCTACGAAGCCGCGAAGAAGAAAGTCGATGACTTGGCCGGGCAGAAAAAAGAGTTGATGCTGAGCATCCAATACAAGCAGGGCAAGAACGTCCATGTCGCCGCCTTCGGCGAGATCGATCGCAGCAAGCAGGCGACCGGAATTGTCGGCCCCATGGCGCCCGGTTGCGGTTCGAACGCCAAGCAGATCGGACCGGAGTATGGCTTCGGCATGGCCCTGGAAGGCAAGATCGACGCCCCCGTCCTGGTCATCAAGGTTTCTTGGGGCGGCATCGCGATCGACACCGGCTTCCGTCCGCCCTCGTCCAAGAAGATCGGCGACGAAGCCGAACCTGCCCCGGCGCCGGGCCCCAAGTACCAGGAAATGGTCAAGACGATCCACAACGTGCTGAGCAACATGTCGGACTATCACCCCAGCTTCGATGCGAAGGCCGGGTATGAGATTGCGGGCTTCTACTGGTTCCAGGGCTTCAACGATCAATTCGGCGACAAGCCCACCCGGTACCAGGAACACATGGGCAACTTCATCCGCGATATCCGCACCGAGTTCAAGACCCCGAAACTTCCTTTCGTGATTGGCGTGATCGGCACCAGTTCGATGGCCAAGGGCGCCGACTACGCGACCCTCTCGCATGCCGAAGCCGTCGCCTTGGGCAAGAAGCAAACCGCCGAACATACCGTGGCGGTCGCTCAGCGTCAGGCCGCGGCCCTGCCCGAGTTCACCGGCACGGTGACGGCGGTGGAAAGCTATCCGTATTACGACTACGCAATCGTCCCGAACTACAACGTGTGGCGGCATCGTTTTAGCGAGTGGAACAACGCCGGCAGCGATCGGCCGTACCATTATCTCGGCAGCGCACGATTCTTCGCACGCTTCGGCTACGCCTGTGGTCTGGAGATGCTGGAATTGGCCAAGTAGACCGCACCTGCGAAATCGTTTCAGCCGCCGGCGAGCCCCGCTCGACGGCGGCTTTTTTTTTGTGGTTCATCCGCAATTCGCGTGGAACGGTTTCGTGACGTCTTGCCTATCGAAGGCCATGGGATGCAACCCATTTAACAGACTGGTTGCGGCGCATCTCGCGCTCGAGCATGGCCTGGGTGGCCATGAACTGGATGTATCGCTGCTGGGTTTCGGGGTCGTCGGCGATTTGCCGGGCCAGCTCACTCCGGGCCGCCTCGTCGAGTGCGCCCTCGACGAGCCTGGCCAGCGTCTCATGCAGCGGGTCGGGATTGCGGGGGGATATGGTCACGCCGGGCCCTCCTTGGCCAGAGATCGCTCGACACAATCCGCCAGTGCGGCGCGGATGCGGTAAAGGGTCTGGGAAATCGAGGCGGCCGAGCGGGCGAGCTGCTGGGCTATCTTCCCTACAGTCATGCCCGGAACGTACCGCATGTCCAGCAGTTTTCGCTGGCGGGGGGGCATCAGTTCCACGCAGTGGCGAAGGGCGAGGCGGAGGTCATTGGCCTGGGCTGAGAACGATTCGACCTCGCCGGCCAGTTGCCCCAGCGCGCGGTCGTCGAAGAGCAGGCGGTCCCGGCCGCGCTTCTTGCGCCAGGCCAGGACCTCGTAATGGGCCACGCTGCACGCCCAGGCGCCGAAATCGGTGCCCGGCCGGAACTGGTCGGCCTTTTCCCACAGCACGATATTGCTCTGCTGGAGCACGTCGTCAGCGGCATTGGTGTCCCCGGCCAGGGAGAAAATATAGGCGTAGAGGCGGTCCTGCACGGCGATAAGCCGCTGAACAAACTCTCCGTCTGGTGTAGTCCTATCCATGTAACTTGAGGCCTCCAAGGGCCTTGCTGAAAGTGCCTGGCGCAGAAGTGACTATCCGCTCCACTTATAAACAGCGCGGAGACGTGGAATCTCAACATAGGAAATGCGATTTCACGGCAAAATAGTTATATGCGGCTATATGCAGCCCTGCCGCTCAATCAGGAATGGCAACGGAAGCGAGCCCCTGCGGGCTCGCTCTTTGGTCCATCTCAAGCGCTTCGCGCGGCGGTGGCGGGAAGTTCAAAGAAAACGGCAACCGGCACATTTATCGGTTCCCGCCTTGTGGCAAAAGTGCGGTCCGAATCTGCGCTCGCCGCATTGTAGAGAAGTGGACCTTATCTACTAGATCTAGGAGATACCCATGCGTCTTGAGAAATCATTGTTCGTTTGTCTGGCGTTGGCGGGGATGCTGTGCGGGCCGGTTCTGGCCCAGCCGCTGGGGACAGTGGAGCAGGAGCTTGACAAGGTTCGGGAGGCCGGCAAGGAGCTCTACACGCGGGAATCGAGCGTGTTCGGACAGTTGCCGAGCCCCGAAGAGATGGCCGCACACCAGATGCGTTGCCGGCCGGTGCCCAAACCGGACGCCAAAGCCGCCCACAAGATGGCTTTTGATGAGGCCGTGACCAAGCGGGCCGCTGGCCTGGACCCGATGGAGCTTCGCAAAGTCGCCGGCCGGCTCCAAATGACTGTCCTGCCGGTGGG
>JAUWQU010000101.1 GCA_030610965.1 Phycisphaerae bacterium | reverse complement strand
CCTCAGCGCCTCAGGATTTTTCATAACTACCTGGAACTCGTAAGTCGTTGTCTTACAGCCTGAAAGGCTGATGCAGCCTAGCCCAGGGCAGAGCGACGCGAAGCGTCAGCGCCGCCCTGAGTACCCGGCCCAAGGAAGCGGCAGCCTGAAAGGCTGCAACAGCGTCACCTCGGATTACGAAACCTGTCGCAGCCTTTCAGGCTGCTTTGCGTTATGGCATGCCCACCCAGGGCGGCGCTTCGCTCTGGGCTGGGCTAGGCTGTGTAAGCCCTTTGGGCTTAAGAAGAAACATCGCCAACCGAATTATGAAAAATCCTGCGTCCTCTGTGGTAATCCTCTTCTTCTTCTACCCTCAGCGCCTTGTTGTTCCTTCTTCTTACTCTTCTACCCTCAGCGCCTCTGCGACTCTGTGGTAGTCATCTTCTTTTTCTTCTACCTTCAGCGCCTCTGAGCCTCTGCGGTAGTCTTCGTCTTTCCCTTACGCGCTTTCCTTCTGGCTCTTGCGGGCGGCGAAGATGGTTGGCGCGGCCGTGTCTTCGACCATTTCCTCGGTTATCTCGAAGGTGCCCTTCTCCGCCTGCTCGGGCAGATCGTACATGAGGTCCAGCAGCAGTTCCTCGATGATGCCTCGCAGGGCCCGTGCGCCCGTGTCGCGCTTCATCGCGCGGCGGGCGACCGCTCGCAGGGCGCCGTCGGTGAACTCCAGGTCCGACTGCTCCATCTCGAAGAACCGCTTGAACTGCCGGACCAGGGCGTTCTTGGGCTCGGTTAGGATGCGGACCATCGATTCCTCGTCCAGGGCCGTCAGGGTTGTCATGCAGGGAAGCCGGCCGACCAGCTCGGGGATCATGCCGAAGTGAACCAGGTCATCCGGCTGGACCCGCGAGAGGATCTTGTGCTGATCGGCGGCGGTCTCTTCCGGCTCATCCTCGCCGCCGAAGCCTATGAGCTTCTTGCCCAGCCGGCGCTTGATGATGTCCTCGAGGCCCACGAAAGTCCCGCCGACGATGAACAGGAGGTGCGTGGGGTCCATTTGGATGTACTGCTGCTCGGGGTGCTTCCGCCCGCCCTGAGGCGGGATGTTCGAGATCGTCCCCTCGAGCATCTTCAGCAGCGACTGCTGGACGCCCTCGCCGCTTACGTCGCGGGTGATCGAGACGTTCTGGCTGGTCTTGCCGGTCTTGTCGATCTCGTCGATGTAGATGATGCCCCGCTCGGCCGCGTCGAGGTCGAAGTCCGCCGCCTGGAGCAGCTTGAGCAGGATCTTCTCAACCTCCTCGCCGACATAGCCGGCCTCGGTCAGCGTCGTGGCGTCGCCGATGGCGAACGGCACGTTCAGCACCCGGGCCAGGGAGCGGGCCAGCAGCGTCTTGCCGCTGCCGGTCGGGCCGATCATAAGCACGTTGGACTTGTCCAGCTCCACTTCGGCATCGTCAACGTCGGCGTGCGTCAGGCGCTTGTAATGGTTATGCACGGCCACTGAGAGGACCTTCTTGGCCTGGTCTTGCCCGATCACGTACTCGTCGAGAAACTCCTTGATCTGCCGCGGAGTGGGGATGGCTGTGAACAGCGGCTTGCTCTGGGACATCCGCCGCTGCTCCTGCTTGACGATGTTGTGGCACAGTTCCACGCAGTTGGCGCAGATATAAACGCCGTCGGGCCCCTCGACCACCGGGCCGACGTCGTCGGCGCCGCGGTGGCAAAAGCTGCAATTATTCGTGGCGCGACGGGGGTGCCCAGGCCCTTTGCCGCCGCCAAAGCCCTTGCCGCCGCCAGGGCCCTTGCCGGAAGTAGAATCCATCATAACTCCTTTTCGGGTTCATCCTCGTCCGCGTCGGCCTCCTGCCCAGCATCCGCGGTCTTCGATTCTGATACTTCATCGTCACCCCCAGTGGGGGCACTTGACGTGGAATTGTCCGCTTTTGCGGCCGTTATGTCCAGACCCAACGCCGCGCGGCGAAGAATGCGGAATTCCTCCTCCGTTATCAGACTTTCGCGACGCATCCGCTCAAGGCGGTCGATGTCGAAGACCGACCGGCCGTCCGGCCCGCCGATGTTCGACGGATGGTACTTCCGCCGGAACCAAGGCGCGACTACCACGCCGACGAGAAACAACACCACCATCAGGGCCCCGCCAATGACAAAGTCCCAAGTCGAAAATGTCGCTACCAATTCCGCCATGCCAAGCGCCAAGAAACACATCTCATACATATTCTACCGTTTGGGCAGGCGCCGCCGCCACGAACTTATGGACTTCGCGAGGCGCGCCGCCTCGAGCCCAGGCCACCCGCCATGGCCCCCACCGCAAGCACAAGAGCGGCTGCCGGCTCCGGAACTGTAACGCCTTGCTGGAGTTGGGCCACGCCGATACGGAGCTTAACGGCCATGTAGTCCGCGGAACCCACCACCCCGTCGCCATCGTAATCCCCTGCCGACCAGCCGCCGCCTTGCCGGCCGAAATTGGCCGACAGCGTCCGCAGGTCGACGAGGTCCACGTCGCCGTCGAGGTCGACATCGCCCTGCATCAGGCGCAGGGCCTGCCCGCCGTTGCGGTAATACAGGCTCAGGCCCGCCAAGGCGATCCGCCCGCCCGGCTCGATCGTAAGTTCATCTACATAAAGGGCCTCAGGACCGGCGCCTTCGGCGTTGTCGAAGATATCCGTCAGGGCCAACAGCGATCCGGCGCTGACAATGAGCTGGCCGATTGAGGCGTTGTCGGTCCAGCCGGCCGGGGCTGGGCCAAGGTCGCACCCCGACACCTCCAACGAGCACTGCCGCTGGCCGGGGGCGCTCCAGCGGACGGTCGCGGCCGCGATGTCCAGCGAAGCGGGCGAGCCGCTCTCGTTGGCCAGGCTGCCGGACAGAGTTATCGTGCTGCCTGCATCGGCGGAGACCACGCCCCCCGGGCCGATACGCAATTGCCCGAACTCGGCATGGGCGTCTTGCAGCGTAAGCTGGGCCTGCCCGGACTGGCCTATCTCCAACGCCCCAGCCGTGACGGACTCGGCGGTGACCTCGACGTGGGCATCAGGTCCGGCAAGGACGGCTGCAATGGCCGACGACGGCATCCCGGCCGACCAGTTGTTGGCGTCCGACCACTGGCCTGCCGTGCCGGTCGGACCCTGCCAGGCGGTCCGCGTCCCGGCCGCGAACGTGTAGACGCCGCCACCGAAGGTCCCGGTCTGCTTGCCCGGCGCACCTGCGAGAGCCAGGCCATCCTGGATTGCCACGGCCGTCCCGGCCAACTGCCAGGCCGGCGAGGCCCCCGCGGCGAACGTCGCCGCCGGCTGCCCGGCGCCGGAGGCCCGCGTGAAAGCGTAGGCTGCGCCGTTGGGGCCCCATCCCGGGGCGCCGATAATCGCGTCGTCGCCATCGAGCGCCGCGCTCGCACCGAACTGGTCACCGTCCGCCGCGGCCGGATCGGCCAGCACGGACTGCGGCGACCACTGGCCGGCGGATAGCCGATACACCTGCGCCAGGCCCCCGACGCCGGCGCCCGGCGCCGATGCCAGCAGCGTATCGCCATCCAGCGCTACGGCCTTGCCCAATTCATCCCCCGCCTCGGCCCCGGCGAAGCTGGCTGAGGCAGTCGGCGACCACTGCCCGTCGATTTGCGTGTAAACGTGTACGGCCCCCACGTTGATGGCCGCCGGGGCATCATGCCCGTACGCGCCGACGGCCAGCACCCCGCCGTCCATCGCGACGCTCCAGCCGAAGTAATCTCCCAACGCCGCGCCAGGGCTGGTCAAGCGGATCTGCTGCTGCCATGGCCCGCCATCGCGGGCGAAGACGTACGCGGCGCCGCCGAGGCCCGCCGAGTCGTTGGCGCCGTACGCACCTACCGCCAGGCATTCGCCGGAAAGCGACACGCTGGTGCCGAACCGCTCCTCAACTCGCGGCTCGGCCGGGCGACACGCGCCCTGCGAGGCCCAGCCCGAGCCGTCCCACGCGTAGGTGTACACGGCCCCGGCCTCGCTTCCGCCGGTGCTGTCGCCCCAGGCCCCGACCGCCAGCGTGCTGCCGGAGATGGCCACAGATATGCCGAAGCCGGCGCCCGTACTGCCGGCGGCGGGCAGTAGCGAGGTGAACTCCTGCCACAGATGCCCCTGCCGCTGGAATACCCAGACACTCCCCGCGTCGGCGCCGGCCGCGTCGCGCCACGGCGCGCCGACGACCATCCAGTCGCCGTCCACGGCCACCGCATAGCCGAACCCGTCGCCCGCCGAGATGCCCGAACCGCTCACCCACGTCGCGGGGGTCTGGCCCAGCGCGCCAGACGGGCAGGCCGTCACGGCAATGGCGATAATGGTCGCCGCGGCAGCCAGCCGAAAGCGACGCGCTGAGGAGTGCGACACGTTGCGGTTAGAGCCCACTGACGAGTCCTCCAGATTCGCCGTCAGGACGAAAGGCCCTACCGAACATATCTGGGGCGACCCAACGCGGTCGTCCGGCAGTGCCCTTGAGTTGAAGGCAATTCTACCGCGGACGCCAGAAATGTAAACCCCCTGCCGGAACGGGCCGACCTCGCTACGCCCGGCCTACATCTGTTCGAGCGTTTCGATGCCCAGCATGTTCAGGCCGGCCTTGATGGTCCGGGCCGTAAGCTCGCAGAGCAGCAGCCTGCTCGCCCGCGTGCCTTCGTCGCCGGCCTTGAGGACCGGGCAGGATTCGTAGAAGCCCATGAACGCCCCAGCCAGCTCAAATAGGTATCCGCACAGGATGTTCGGCAAGCACTCGCGGGCGACGGCCTCGATAGTCTCGGGGAACTGAAGGAGTTTCAGGCCCAGCGACCGTTCGGCCGACTCGGCAAGGGCGATGCTGCCGGAGACACCCCGGTTCTCGGCGTCACGATCGACGGAGAGATTGTCCAGCCCCTCAAGATTCAAATCCGCCAGATCCTTGATCGTGAGGTCCGCGAGGCTCTTGCGGCGGATGCTCCGCACGCGGGCGTAAGCGTACTGCATGTACGGGGCCGTGTTGCCGTCCAGCGAGAGCATTTTGTCCCACGAGAAGACGTAGTCGCTCGAACGGTTCTGGCTCAGGTCCGCGTACTTGACCGCGCCTATGCCAACCGTGCGGGCGATTTGCCTCCGCTCGGCCTCGGGCAGGTCGGGGCTCCTTTCGCTGACAAACGCAAAGGCCCGCTGCTCGGCCTCGTCCAGCAGGTCCATCAGTTTGACGGTTCCGCCGGTGCGGGTCTTGAACGGCCTGCCGTCGTCGCCCATCATCGTGCCGAAGCCCACGTGTTCCAGGGACACCCCTGGCGGGGCGAAGTTCACCTTGGGATCCCGGGCAACTGCGAAGAGCATTTGGAAATGCAGGCTCTGGCGCGCGTCCACAACGTAGAGAATGCGATCGGCAGGAGCCCAGGACGGTAAGCCAGACCCGGTGCCACGACGGTATCGGATGGCGGCCAGGTCGGTCGTGGCGTACAGGTAGCCCTCATTGGACTTCTGCACGATCATGGGCAATGGCTCACCATCCTTGCCCATGAAGCCGTCTGGAAAAACGCACCGGGCGCCTTCGCTCTCGGTCAGCTTCCCGGATGCCGCCAAGTCGGCAATGACGTCCGGTAGGTCATCCCTGTAATCCGACTCGCCCCGGACATCCTCAGCCTCCAGCAGGACACCGAGGCGATCGTAGACCTCGCCGCACTTGTCGATGGACCGTTGCCTTGCCTCCTCCCAGGCCAGAAACTCTTGCCTGTTGTCAAGCTTCTCGTAATCCTGAAGCATTGCGGCCACGTGCCGCGAGAGCTGGTGATACGGGTGGAGGGGGTACTCCCAGTGCTTCTCCTGCTTCTCCCCAACCTCTTCTCTGATGGGGATATCCAGGTTCGTCTCCTTCGCCAGATCCTCGATGGATGTAACGAACTTGTAAGCGTCGAGAAGTTGGTCGAATGAAACCTCCTCCGTCTTGTCTTTGAAACGGTCGAGAAGGGGCCGGAAGTAGAGTTCACCATCCCCCCTAATCTCCTTCCTGTCCGCCTCCCAGTCGGCCTCGTGGCGGTCACGGATCGCCTCCAACAGACGAAGCGTTGCCTCCTCGCCCGGGTTGCATTGGGCCAGCCGAGCCCCATCAGTTACAAGGTAATCCGGCTCACCAGCCTGCTGCCGCTTTCGGCTCATGCACATGTGCCAAAGGCCGAGGATCACAACACCGAACTGACGGCCCCAGTCGCCGATATGGTTCTGGCGAACCACATCGTGTCCGGTGAAGGCCAGGATTCGGGCCAAGGCGTCGCCGATGATGGTGCTGCGGAGGTGCCCGACGTGCATCTCCTTGGCGATGTTTGGCGCGGAGTAGTCGACCACGACCGTCTGCGGGTTTTCCGGCGCCGGGATGCCAAGCCGGCCATCGCTCACCGCCAGCCAACCCGTAAGTTCAGTCGAGAGCCACTCGGTGCGAAGGTGAATGTTGATGAAGCCGGGACCGGCGACCTCGACCTTCTCGGCCAAGTCATCGAGAATCGGCCCAGCGGCGGCGACGACCTTCTCGGCCAACTGGCGCGGGTTGCCGCCCATGCGCTTGGCGGCGCCCATCACCCCGTTGGCCTGGTAATCGCCGAACTGCGCCCGTGCCGAGGGGGCGACCACCGCGGCCGCGCCGGCCGGGATTCCAGCCGCCGCGAACGCCTCGCCCATACGCCTGTCAAGTTCCGCTCGAAGGTTCATTCTGATACTTCTTCGGCCGCCGCGTCGGGCTTCTTCCGCGGCGCGCGGGCCTTCCACCGGACCTTCGGGGCCTCGCCCCACAACAGTTCGAGGTCGTAGTATCGGCGATGGTCCTCGTCGAACAGGTGGACAACCACGTCGAAGAAGTCCAGCAACAGCCACTCGGCCGTGTCCTCGCCGGCCTTCCTCAAACACTTCTGGCCGATCTCTCGGCCGTGCTTGCCTATGTCGTCGCCGACGCCTCGTATCTGGCGATCGCTGGTGCCGGTGGCTATCACAAAGTAGTCGGTCACCGGGCTGACGCCGCGGAGGTCCAGCACGACAATGTCTTCGCAATTGTCATGCTGGGCGATCCGGGCCGCCGCGATGGCCAACTCCCTGGCCGAATCCTTCTTTCTGGCTTTACGGGGCAATTGCGGTTCCTTAGTCGCCCAGGCCGATCCAGGAGCCGATCATCGGCGCGTACTTGACGATCAGGCCGGCGAACACGACCGAGACCATGCTCATGAGCTTGATGAGGATGTTCAGGCTCGGGCCCGAAGTGTCCTTGAACGGATCGCCGACGGTGTCGCCGGTGACGGCGGCCTTGTGGTTGTCACTGCCCTTGCCGCCCAGGGCGCCGGCCTCAATGTACTTCTTGGCGTTGTCCCACGCGCCGCCGGCATTGGCCATGAAGATCGCCATGGCGAACCCGCACGCCAGGCCGCCCGCCAGCAGGCCCATAACGCCCGCGACGTTCAGGACCAGACCGACGAAGATTGGCACGAGAAGTGCCATCAGCGACGGCACAATCATAGCCTTCTGCGCCCCGGCTGTGGATATGTCCACGCACCTCGCGTAGTCCGGCTTGCCCGTGCCTTCCATGATGCCCGGGATCTCGCGGAACTGCCTGCGGACCTCTTCAACCATGCTCTGCGCGGCCCGGCCGACGGCTTCCATGGTCATCGCACTGAACAGGAACACCAGCATCACGCCGGCGAACATGCCGCACAGAACCTTCGGGTTCATGAGGGTGATGTCGTAGAAATCCATATACTGCGGCATGGATGCGTGCTCGGAAGCGACCATCACAAGCGACACCGAGTTGCCGTCGGCGAGCAGCAGATTGCCCTCTCGGACGTTGGATTCATCGTCGGGGGCGCCGAGCGTCAGCGCGACCTTGTCGCCGGGCTTCAGGCCTTTGTAGCTTTCGGCGTTGAGGCACATGTGAGCCCTGCCCTTGGCGGCCGCGTTCGGGTCGCGAGGGTCGGTTTCGAAGACGCCGAACTTGCCGGAGCCGACGTAGCAGGCATTGCCCACGGCCGGGGCGCCGTCATAGGCGGATACGACAGCGATATTGCCTTCGCGGACCTGGCCGATCTTGACTTCCTCGACGTACGCGGCCAGCAACGCCAGCGCGGTAAGGGCGGCCGAGCCGATGGCGAAGCCCTTGCCGACGGCGGCGGTGGTGTTGCCGAGGCTGTCCAGCGCGTCGGTGCGTTTGCGGACCTCGGGATCCTGATGGGTCATTTCGGCGTTGCCGCCGGCGTTGTCGGCGATCGGGCCGTAGGCGTCAGTCGCCAGCGTGATGCCCAGCGTCGCCAGCATGCCGACCGCGGCGATGCCCACACCGTAGAGGCCCAGCAGGATCTCGTTGAACCCGCCGGCAAAGGCGAACGCCACCATGATCGCCGCGATTACGGTCACCAGAGCCGCCCACGTGGACTTCATACCCAGCGCGATGCCGGAGATGATGACCGTGCCCGGACCCGTCTGCGAGCTCTCGGCTACGCGGCGGGTGGGCTTGTAGTCGTAGCTGGTGTAATACTCGGTAGCCTTGCCGATAACTATGCCGGCGACAAGGCCGGTGACGATCGCGCCCCAGATGCCCATCCAGCTTATCCCTTTGGCAGCCATTTCGGGGCTGTCGAGCAGCAGGTAGCAGACCCCCAGCGCCACAACGACTATCAGGGCGCTCGAGCCGAAGACACCCCGGTTCAGGGCGCCCATCAGTTGCTTCATGCCCGCACCCTCTTTCGTGCGGACCATGTAGACGCCCAGGATGCTCAGCAGGATGCCCAGGCCCGCAAGGACCATGGGTGTGGCCAGAAGACGCATGCCCGCGTCTATCTGTGCGGTCTTGTTGCCGGTGAACAGGGCGAACGCGGCAGCGACGCCAAGGGCAGCCGTCGCCAGGATCGAGCCGCAATAGCTCTCATAAAGGTCGGCGCCCATGCCTGCGACGTCGCCCACGTTGTCGCCAACGTTGTCGGCGCTGGTGGCTGGGTTGCGGGGGTCGTC
>JAUWQU010000398.1 GCA_030610965.1 Phycisphaerae bacterium | reverse complement strand
GGTCAAGACGGACAACCTGATTGTCCGCGTTGTCGACGCCGACGGGCATCTCCGCCACGAATCCATCGCCCGGCGGTTTCGCAGCTTCGTGCAGAGCTGGCACATGGCCGGCGAGCCCGAGCCGCGCAAGGACGCGACGAGTTTCCCCGAGATAACCGCCGACAAACTCAAAGCCGTCGCGAACAGGGCCCTGGCGGGAAAGCCGTTCGCCGTGAAGACAACCCAGGTCGGTTTCGGCAACCGATTTCCCAGGCACCGGCGATCCAAGGTGGCCGTCTACGGCGCCCGGCGAATTGTGGCCGATAGAGGCCAGCCCGTAACAATCCACACCGGCGGGGGTTCAAACTTTCGCCTGTGGCTCAACGGAAAGGCGACCCAGCAGGTCGTCCGCACCGGTTGGCCACGGGAGGACACGGAAAGCGTCTCGGCCACCCTGCGCAAGGGCGAGAACGTGCTGCTCGTCGAGGCCATGCCCGGCGAGAAGAACTGGTCGTTCTCCTTGCGTCTGACTGATTCGAACGGCCTCTCGATCGCCCTCGGTGAAGACGGCACGCTGCGGCAGGGCAGCTCTAAGATGCAGGCGTTGCTGCTGGGGCAATGATGCGGGCGCGGCAAGGCGTTAGTTAGGCCCCGTGCCGTTGTTCGGCGGCGGAGTTTGCTCCGTGCTGCGGCGCAAACGAACAAGACGACCCCAATACCCCCAACGTTCGCACCATAGGAGATTGCACGATGCCGAAGCGAATGATCCGTGCTGCCGTGATCGGCGTGGCCTGCTTCGCTCTGATCGCGGCTGCTTCACCCGTTCTAGCCGAGTTGCTCGTCTACGACGAATACGACGGCCGGGCCGGCGGGACGGTCGGATGGGCACAGGACTGGCCCAGGAATCTCAAGGCAGTCGGCGGGGAACTCGCCCAAACCCAGGGGTTCTACCAGCGCCGGTTCGCCCAGCCAGTCGGCAAGGACGGGCAGGCGTTGTGGATCGCCATCACCGCCCGGTCGGCGGCGGCGCCGAAGCTTAACGCTAACCACTCCATCATGGGGCTGCGCGACGGGCGTATCCACCAGCAGCACGGGTTGCAGTTCGACCAACGTGGCGACCAGGGCCAGACGCCGTTCGGCGGCAAGACCGGGATCGACGCGACGAAGAAACAGACCGTCCTGTGCAAGTATGCCTTCGCCGCCTCGGCCAAGAAGCCCGGCACGTTCGACATCACCGTCAGCGTGTGGGCCGGCGATGGTGACGGCCGCGGCATCGACCCGGCGAAACCACCGGTAGCCGCCGGGGTGCATTCACGAACGACCGTCGACCGTTTCTACGCCGGGGCGCAGACGGGCATGAAGATGTTCGTCGACCGCGTCGCCGTGGCCACCTCGGCCGCCGAAGCTCTCAAGGAAGGCCCCGTTCCACCGCTGCCGTTCGACATTTCCGAAAAGGCCCGCGCCGCGCGGAAGGCCGTCCTCGCCGTTGATGGCCGGAAGACCCTCGCTGGAGAAAACTCCCCTCTCCGCAAGGGCGAGCGGATCTCGATCTTCGGCGATTCCGTCACCGACCAGGGCCGGTACATCAAGCTGATAGCCGACGCCGTGAGTCAAGGCGCCAAGACGCGCGCCCTCGGTGTGAAGGTACACAACCGCGGCATCAACGGCGGCAAGGTCACCGACCTGATCTACGGGGCGAAGATCTTCCGAGACAGCCAGGAGTCCTTCGACGCGGTGCTGGCGGCGGACAAACCCACCGTCGTGGCCATCTACGTCGGCATCAACGACGTGATGCACAACCCGGGGACAGCCCCGGGCGACTTTGAGGCGGGGCTGCGGCACCTGGTGGCCAAGGCCCAGGCCGCCGGGGCCGCGGTCGTGCTGGCCACGCCCAGCGTGCATAACGAAAGGCCGGACGGCAAGAACGTCAACGACAAGAAGATCGACGCGTATGCCGACATCACGCGAAAGGTCGCCGCCGACACCAGCAGTACGCTGGTGGACTTGCGTAAGGCATTCCTGGCGTATCTGCAGAACAACAACGTCACGCTCGACGCGCGCGGCATCGCAAGCTTCAAGGACAAGGGCGTGCTCACCTACGACGGCGTGCATCCCTCGGCCAAGGGCAACGAACTGACCGCCGACCTGCTGGCGGCGGGGATCGCCCGGGCGATTCAGACGGGTCCGCAGCCCAAACCGCAGACGATCCCCCCGGCCCCGAGCCGCCCCCCCACGGCCGAGGAGATCCAGGCGGCTGAGCTGAAAGCCGAGCTCGACCTCATCGCCGCCAACGCCGGGCTGAAGGAACTGACCGGCCCCGACACGCCATTGAAAGCGGGGATGAAGATCGACTTCTTCGGCGACTCGGTTACGTGGCAAGGCGGGTACATCAAGATGATGCAGCGGGCGCTGGACGTCAGCCCGAAGACCAAGGACCTGAAGGTCAAGCTCATCAAACGCGGCATCAACGGGGGCAAGAGCACCAACCTGCGCGACGGGTGCGTTAAGCTGTACGGCTGCACGCAAGACCCGCTGGCCAAAGTGCTCGCGACGGATGCGCCGGCCGTGGCGGTGATTTACATCGGCATCAACGACGTGTGGCACGGCAAGAAGGGCACGACGGGCGAGGACTTCGAGGCCTGCCTGAAACAACTCGTCAGCCAGGCCCTCTCGGCCAAGGTGATCCCCGTATTGGCGACGCTGACCACCATCGGCGAGAAGCCGGACGGCACGAACGGCCTGGACGCGAAGCTCGACCAGTACGCCGAGATCACCCGCAAGGTCGCCACCGAGACCGGCACGACACTGGTCGATCTGCGAAAGGTGTTCATCACGCATCTCAAGCAGCACAACAAGAAGGGCGCCGACGGCCAGTTCCCCCGCAAAGGCGTGCTGACCTATGACGGTGTACACATGCTGCCGGCAGGCAACGACCTGCTCGCCGACCAGCTCAGCCGGGGAATCGTCAAGGCGTTAACCAAACCGTGATCGAGCGGCGGAAAGGATACGAGCCCATGGATTCAATGGGATGCGGCTTCTACTGGTGGCGTGCGGGAGTGGCGTGCGCTATTGCCTGCGGCGTTCTGCTGGCCATGCACGAATCAGCCCCGGCCGGGACGGTCAACGTGATTCCCTGGCCCGCGTCGGTCGAGGCGGGCAGCGGCGAAATGGAACTCGGCGCCGACAGCCGAATCGTCGCCCGACAGACTGAACTGAAGCCCCTTGCCGAAGTGCTGGCCGAGGAGGCCTTCCTCCTCACCGGCCGGCGCATGGCGGTGACGTCCGGCCGAGCGAAGCCAGGCGACATCGTCCTGGAATTGAGCGACTCGCTGAAAGGCGAGGCCCACGCCGTGCGCGTAACCGACACGGCCACCGTGCGCGGGGGCAGCTACGCGGGCGTTGCCGCGGGCACGGCGACATTGGTGCAACTGCTGACCGCCGACGGCGAGAAGGTCAGTCTGCCGCGAGTGACCATCGCCGACAAGCCCCACTCGCGATACCGCGGCCTGATGATCGACGTGGCCCGCCAGTGGTACAGCGTCGACACGCTCAAGCAGATCATCATCCTGTGCAGGCTGTACAAGATCGGTCAAATCCAGTTGCATCTAACCGACGATCAGTCCTTCACGTTCCCCTCGACGGCGTTTCCCAAGCTTGCCACGAAAGGCCGGCACTACAGTTTGGAACAACTCCACGACCTCGTGAAGTTCGCCGACGCCCGCGGCGTCACGCTGGTGCCGGAGTTCGAAACGCCGGGGCACTCCTCGGCCATGCGGCGGGCCATGCCGGAACTGTTCGATTCGATCGACCCGGCCACCGGGAAGATGCGTAACCTCGGCGTGCTGAATATGGCTACCGAGCAGATGTACCAGGCCATGGACACGCTGGTGGGCGAGATGTCCGAGGTGTTCAAGTCATCCCCATACTTCCACATCGGCTGCGATGAGGTGTGGCTCGCCCGCGTGGGCGGCACGCCCGAAGCCAAGGCTTACATGGCCAGGCATGGCCTGCGGAATCCGCACGACTTGTACCTCAAGCACATCGTCCGCATGCACGAGATCGTCAAGCGCCATGGCAAGCGGACGGTCCTGTGGGAAGGTTTCGGCGGCACGGGCAGTTCCAGCGTACAGATCCCAACAGACATACTCGTGATCGCCTGGGAAACGATGTACCAACTGCCGCAGAGCCTGCTGAAGAACGGCTACACGCTCATCAACTGCGCGTGGAAGCCGCTGTATATCGTCAACGACACCCGCTGGGCGCCCGAGTATATCTACGGCTGGAACATGTGGCGGTGGGAGAACCACTGGGTCCACGCCCCGTCGTTCACGCCGATCCAGATCGAGCCCACCGATCGCGTCATCGGCGCCCAGATGTGCGTGTGGGAGCAGGCGGAGTACAGGACCGTCCCCGGCCTGCGGAAACGCCTGGCGGCCATGTCCGAGCGGATATGGAACCCCAAGGCCGGCCGAGAGTACAAGGACTTCAACCGGCGATTCCAGTCGACCGACCGTGTGCTGAGCCGGGTCCTCCATCCATTCACCGTTTCCGCCAACGGGCTGACCGACCCGGATTACGAGGGGCCGTTCTTCAACCGGGAGAACTGCTTCGGCCAATCGGTGACGGTGACGGTGACGCCGACGGTGGCGGCCACGACCATCCGCTACACGCTCGATCAAACCGTACCGACGTCCGAGTCGCCGCGATACACCGCCCCGCTGACAATCGACCGGACCACGACGATCAAGGCCCAGGCCTTCGGCGCCGAGGGTGCCCCCCGGGGACGCCTTCTCTGGCGGACGTACGAGCTGCATCCCGTCACGGGGTGTGTCGACGGGCTGCT
>JAUWQU010000788.1 GCA_030610965.1 Phycisphaerae bacterium | reverse complement strand
GGACGAATAGAGCGCCCAGAACGGAGCCTCGTAATTGTAATTCAGGTGCAAATCACCCGCCCATGCCGTCCTGTCCCGGGTAATCCAGTTGCCGTACAGGCCGGGGGGGAAGTTCGCGTTTCGGCTGCAGCACGCCAGGATGTAATGAGACGCGTAGTAGAATTTTTCCAGCAGCTTGTCTTCAATTTCAATGGATGACTGTGCCCAGAACTCCTGCCACCATTTCTTGTGTTCTTCATTCAGCCGATCGACTTCATCACGATCGATCCGGTCCACTTTTTTCCGGGCATCCGCATCGTAAGTCTCTGACTCATGATTGGTGATTACGGATGCGACGATCGTCACAGGTTTGCCCGGAGCCAGTATGAAAGAAGCGGGAGGGGAGTCCAGGGAGCGGACGGCGATGGCGGCTTCCGTGGGGTAGACAAGATCGGCTGAATTGAACTTGCGTGTTACCCAACGAACGTCTCCCTCCTGTCCGCCGGCGGTCTGCGATTCATATCCATCCTTGGCCCACAGGTCCAGATTCACCGTGACGGGGGCAGTGCCGGCGGTGAGTGTCAGAAGGATGACGTTATCCGTGGCCGCCACCCGGGCGTCTATATTTACGGTATTATCTTCCAGGGCGAACTCCGCGGAGATCACCGGCTCATACAACATCTGCTCCACGTGATACGAAGCGTTCTTGAGGTCAGCGATACGGATATTCATTCCGCCGATCAGGCTCGGGCCGCATTGCTTGAAGTCCGGACCGGATTTCCAGAAATCATTCTTCGAGATCCAGTAGCGCTGGTTCTCCGGTGGTCCGCTGACGGTCAGGCCGATGTCCCCGTTTCCGGTGATGGGGCCGTCAACAAACTTGAATGAGGGAACCCGTCGGGGAGGGCGGTCAAAAACCGCACTATATTGGGATACGATTTGCTTCGACCTGCTCGTTTCAAGTTGTTCCTTTCCACGCTGTCTACAGTCTGAGCCTGTCCCCATGCGTCGGACAGTTGCCACGGGTGGACGCTGCCCGCAAGAGGCCGCGAACAATCCAGCCAGCCCGCACAACGACGCAAGCACAACGAGAACCCACAGGGTCACGTTTTTCATTTCAGAGGCCTTTCGGTTTAGTTGGCGGATTCAACCGGCAAGTGCAATCAAGTCGAGCCCTGCCCGGCACGTTCATCTATTCTGCACTAGTCCGGGATTTTCCAGATAAGCGCCGGATTTCCGGGGGGATTTTCGAGGACAGGATTGCTTTGTCGAAAACATCCCTCTTCCACAAGTCGCCGACGCGCCAAAGCCGCTTTGGCGACGGCGCGGGGAGAGGGGGAACAAAAACATGTTTTCGACAAAGCAATCCTGTCCCTGGAAATTATGTTCCCGAGAATTAACCGCCCGGGCGCAACTCGACCGTCTCGCCACGGGCAGTCTTGAACGTGAAACGCTCGCCCTCAATCGTCTCGGCCTGCCTGCCATCGCGATGCAGGACAACTCGCTTGCCGGGCCAGGGGTTTGCCACGGTGCAGTTGCGGCCCTGCCTCTCATTCAATCGTCCACAGCGCGAGCGCGTCCTGGTCCTTCACGAAAACCCGGGTTCCCACGATCACCGGGTGCGCGTAGACGGGCGTGTCGGCGACCTTGATGCGGGCCAACTCCGCGAATTCCTTGGCGGTCGGCTTGAAGGCGATGAGTTCGGAGTTGCTGGGCAGGGCCAGCAGGCAGGAGCCGGCGTCGAGCACGGCTGCGAAGTTTCCGCCGCGCTTCGTCGCGTCGGTCCAAGCCACCTCCCCGGTCTCGGCGTTCAGGCAGAAGAGGTTCCCCTTGTCCGACAGGCCGAAGATCAGGCCGTCCTTGAGGACGGGGGTGTTGAATCCCGTGCCGAGGTCCGCGTTGGTCCAGACCTCTTTGGCGGCAAAGCCGTCGCCCTGCTTTTCGACCTTGACGGCCTTGGTGCCCGCGCCCTGGCCGGTGTAGATGACCGTTTGGCCGTCGACAATCGGCGTGGCGGAGTTGTAAAACCTTCTCTCAGGCGAGGCCGCGACTTGCCACAGGAGTTTCCCGTCGGCCGCGGCGACGCCCACGAGGCTTTTCTCCGTCACCGTGACGATCTGTTTCGTGCCGTCCACGGTCAAGAGGACCGGCGAGGCGTACGCCGGGCCGTCGCCCGTCCATTTCCACTTCGCCTCGCCGGTGGCCAGGTCCAGCGCGAGGATCGTCCCGTCGCCCTTTCCGCCGAGGTGCGCGATGCACAACCCGTCCACCAGGATCGGCGACATGGCCGTGAAAAACTGGGGCACGGCCTTGGTGAAGTCCTCGTTGCGCCACACGACCTTGCCGGTGGCGGCGTCGAGGCACGAGAGGACCCCGCCGACGCCCAGGGTGACGACCTTTCCGTCCGCCACCGCGGGCGAACTTCGGGGCCCCGGGTGCCGGGCCGCCGCTCCCGTCACCGCCCGCGCCGCGTACTTGTCGCGCCACAGTTCCTTTCCGTCGGCCGCGCTCAGGCACAGCGTGACCTCCTCGTCGCCCTGGCGCACGAAAACAAAGAGCCTGTCGCCCACGAGGGCGGGCGTCGCATCGCCCGTGCCAACCGTTACTTTCCACTTCTGTGTTAGTTCCTCGGGCCAGTTCTGAGG
>JAUWQU010000339.1 GCA_030610965.1 Phycisphaerae bacterium | reverse complement strand
GGCATGTTGTGAGAGTGTTTCGCGGCTTACGCGGCCGGGCCGGTTCGCCGGCGGATGTAGGCGCCTATGCCTCCGACGGCCAGCATGGCGCTGAAGATCGTCAACGGCTCGGGTACGACACCCGAATCGCCCGGAATGAACGTGAAGTTGTCGAACGTCGCATCGACGACGATGTTGTAGGTGGTTCCGGGAGCCGCCGGAGCCCCGGGCTGGGGTCATCCAGGCTCCGCCAATCCCCGAATCGCAACACACCCGTGGCCGGGACGGGGCGGAGGCCTGACCAGGCTCGGCGTCGAGAACGCCATCGCAGGACATTGCCTCCTGAACGGGCCGGGCTTCGGCAGATTACGGTCGAAGACAGGCCATCGGCCCATTGCTACGTATCACCATGTTTTGCAGGGGTTTGCTTTGTGCATCGCGGTTGCGGAGCGGCCGGGCGGCTCCGATTGCCGGCCGGTATTGAGCACAATCTATCGGTTTGTCCGGGTTTTTCTGAAATTCCGAGCCGCGCAATCAGTTGTGCTATCGGGCCTTTCGGCGGATGATTCGGAAAATTTTTTCGGGCGATGGAAGAATTCACCGCCCTCGGGGGACCATACATAGACAGCGAGACGAGATAGCTTGGCACAGGACGCCCCTTATGCCCGCGAGTCGGACCCGGACATGGAGCTTGTTCGGCGGGTTCGGCGAGGTGACGACGCGGCTTTTCGCCGGGTGGTGGACATCCACGGTCCGCGTTTGTATTTGCTGGCGGTGTCGATGCTTGGGAATCGTCACGACGCCGAGGACGTCGTGCAGGAGACATTCGTCGGAGCGTTCCGAGGGCTGGGAGGCTTTCAGGGACGCGCGTCGCTGACGACCTGGCTGACGAGGATCCTTATCAACAACGTCGTGAAACTCCGTCGGTCCAAGCGAGTGCGAAAGACTTCGCTGATCGACGAAGCCGATGAGTCGCTCGGTGCCGCCTCGGCTGGACGAACGACGGAAACAAGCCGGGCGGACATGCGTATGGACATGGCGGCCACCATCAGCCGGTTGCCGGAAGATCACAGGGTCGTCATCCTGCTTCGGGAGATGCAGGGGATGACCTACGACGAAATCGCAGTAGCGCTGGCCGTTCCACGGGGAACGGTCGAGTCGCGGCTGTTTCGAGCGAGGCGGAAGCTCAGGCAGCTTCTGGGCGACTACCTCACCTGATCGACGGGCCCAGACGAACGGGGGCGCCGGGCGGATCGGAGAAGACTGTGGAAAGTTGCGAAAATCAGCGACAACTGAATGCGTATCACGACGGCGAGTTGTCGGCGGCGCTCGCGGCCGAGCTGGAGAATCATCTCCGGCAGTGCCCCGCCTGCCGCGAGGAGTTGCGCCAACTGCGGAAGATGTCGGCCTGGCTGGCATCGGCGATTGACGAGCAGGCCCCGACCGAGGCGATGGCACGCTGGAAACGTAGCGCCCAGCCCGCGCGTGACAGGGCGGTCCTGCGTATGACGGAGATGCTCAGCGCCGCGGCCGCGGCGATCCTGCTGGTGTGCTCGATGATGCTATGGCAGCACTACAGTAAACCGGCGGGCTCGGCCGGCCGGACCGCGGCCTGGGAAAGCGTGGCCGCCCGGACCACTTCCGGGCCGGCGGTGGCGCTGGCGGGTGAGTTGACAAGCGGTGCGGAAACCCCGCTGGACATCCAGTTGGCCAACGCGATTCTCGCCAATTCCTCCGCGTCTAAGGGAGACCGGCCATGACCAAGGTGCGGATTGCGGTGATCCTGGGCTTCGCCCTGGCATTCGTGGCCGGGGGATCGGTGGGAATGCTGGCGGCGACAGAGCAGGCCCCCACATCGCGTCGTGGTCGCGGGCCGGACATGGCCGCGCAGTTGGGGCTTACCAGCGAGCAGCGCGAAAAAATGCGCGATATCTGGACGGAGTTCGTCGTCGGCAGGGACCAGGAGTTCCGCGACGGCAAGCGTGCCCTGTGGCAGGAGAAGGATGAGGCCATCGAAGGCCTGCTGACCGATGAGCAGCGGATCGAGTATGACGCGATCCTGGCCGATTGCGAACGCCGGATGAAGGAGATGGACGAGCAGTGGCAGGAGATCATCCAACAGGCGGTGGACATGACGCGGGACATGCTGACGGCCGAGCAGGCGAAGAAGTATGACGAGTTCCGCACAAGCCGACGAGCCCGGTGGGCTCACAAGGGCGGTGACTCGCGCGGCAGGTCGCGCTTCGGGCCAGGCGGTCGCGGCCCGGGCCATCCGGCCAGTTCGGCCCCCCACACCAAGCCTACGCGCGATGGCAACCAGATTGACGAGTGACGGCGCTATGCGCTGGGCCGCTCTGGGCAGAGCGGGCGCATCGACAGACGGTAAGTAAACCAGTGCCGCGACGGTCGCGGCATGTGCAAGGCGACACTGACGAAAGGAGCATTGGTATGTCACGAACAAAGTTGTGGATGGCGTTGGCGATGGCTGGCTTTATCGGCCTTTGCTGGTCCGGGCAGGCGATGGCACAGACAAAAGCACCTCCGGCAGACGGCGCTGGGCGCGGCGGCCGGACGCGCATGACCGCCGAGCAGATGCGTGAGCGCATGGAAGAGTGGCGCCAGCGTGCGGACGACCAGTTGCGCGAGAGGCTTGGTGCGACGGTGGAGGAGATGAAGGTTCTCAAGCCCCGCATCGAGAAGGTTCAGACCCTTCAGCGCGAGGCCCGCGGCGGCATGCGCGGCATGATGGGCTTCGGCGGCTTCGGCGGACGCACCCGTGGCACGCGTGGCACGCGTGGCACAGGCGCCACGGCCACCCCGGCCGCTACGACGCCCCGCACGCCTACGAATCGGGACGGCACGCCCCGCGAGCAGACGGACGTCGAGAAGAAGACCGCGGCCCTGACCGCCCTTCGCGCCGCCCGCGCCAAGGGCCAGCAGAAGTTGACCCAGGCCCGCAAGGAACTCCAGGAAGTCCTCACACCCAGGCAGGAAGCCATGTGTGTGCTGATGGGAATGCTGGTGTAGCAGCTTGCCCCGTCGTTTCCGTTGGCTACCCGGGCGAGGACAAGGCATTGGCGATTACCACGACAATGCCAGGAGATTCCTCGCCCGGGCGGCCGGCGCTTGAGAGCAAGCCCTTAGCAGCCCAACGGGGTATTTTGGCGACGAACCGTAATGAACGCAATCCTTCATAAGATGGTAGGGCAGGGCCTGCTGGACGACCAGGCGGCGCAGGCCGTCGATTCGCTGACAGCCAGTGGCGAGCCGCTGGACGAGGCCCTCGTGGCCAAAAGCGGCCTGCCGGAAGAAAAGGTCCTGCGTTTCCTCGCCGAGGAGTTCTGCGTCCCCTGGGCGGACCTCGAGTCCAACCTGCCGGACAAGGCCTTCCTGATGAAGTTTCCGGCCAGGATCCTCCTGACCCACCGCCTGCTGCCGCTGAGCCAGCAAAACGGCACGGTCACCGTCGCGTCCAACAGGCTCTTCGACACGATCGGCCTGGACGAGCTGCGCCTGGCCAGTGGACTGGAGGTCCACCTGGCGCTGGCGCCCTCGGCGGAGATCGCCCGCTGCATCAACTCGCTACTGGGCGTCGGGGCCGACACGCTGCAATCACTGGTTTCCGAGGCGGCCGAAGACGGCATCGAGGTCGTGGACGCCGAAGGCGACGAGGACATGGACATCGAGGAGGCCGCCCAGGACGCCTCGATCATCAAGTTCGTAAACCAAGTGCTCAGCGAGGCCATAGAGCGGCGGGCGACGGACGTACACTTCGAGCCTTTCGAGGACTCCCTGCGAGTGCGATACCGCGTCGACGGCGTGCTGAGGGAGGCGAACGTCCCGCCGGAAGTGCGCCAGTTCCACCCGGCAATCGTGTCGCGAATCAAGATTCTAAGCCGGCTCGACATCGCGGAGAAGCGCCTGCCACAGGACGGGCGAATCAAGCTGAAGGTCGCCGGCCGGGAAGTGGATGTCCGCGTGTCGGTCATTCCCATGCTCCACGGCGAGGCGGTGGTTCTTCGCCTTCTGGACCGCAGCGCGGCGCTGCTGGGCCTCGAGCACCTGGGCATGAGCCAGCGCGACCGGCAGGTCTTCGAGTCCGCGCTGAACGTGCCCCACGGCGTGGTGCTGGTGACCGGGCCGACCGGCAGCGGCAAGACGACCACCTTGTACGCGGGCCTTTCGCGGATCAACGACACCGAGCGGAAGATCGTCACCATCGAGGACCCGGTCGAATATCACCTGCACGGCATCAACCAGATCCAGGTGTCCACCAAGGCGGGGCTGACGTTCGGAACGGGCCTGCGGGCGATCCTGCGGCACGACCCGGACGTCTTACTCGTCGGCGAGATTCGCGACCGCGAGACGGCCGACATCGCCGTCCAGGCGTCCCTCACGGGCCACTTGGTGTTCTCCACGCTGCACACCAACGACGCGCCCGGCGCCATGACTCGCCTTGTGGACATGGGCCTCGAGCCGTACCTGGTGCCGTCGTCGCGGGAGATGGTAGTCGCCCAGCGCCTCGTGCGACTGATCTGCCCCGACTGCCGCGAGCCTTTCGCGCCGGAGGACATGGGGGCGCTTCGCTCCCAGTTCGGCCCCGACGCGCCGGAGACGCTCTATCGCGGGCGGGGTTGCCGCCATTGCCAGGGCAGCGGCTACCACGGGCGGACCGGAGTCTTCGAGATGATGCTCATCAGCGACGAAATACGCTCGCTCGTGCTCGAACGGGCGCCCAGCACCGCGATACGCAGACAGGCCGCCACCGAAGGCATGAACTCCCTGCGAGAGGACGGGTGGCGGCTGGTCAGGAGCGGCAGGACTACTCTCGAGGAAGTGCTGCGGGTGACCAAGGACGAGCGGACAAACGGAATCAGCGCGTCCCACTATCCGGCCGCGACGAACGACGGGCCCAAGTGAGGCCCGGCCGAGTCTGAAAAGAGATTTACCCGGTGACTCTGAATGCCAGTTTTCACATATGAAGCCATTGAAGCCGGCGGTTCCAGGTCGACAGGCAAGGTCTCGGCCAGCAATCGCGCAGCGGCGCTGGACGAGGTCGCCCATAAGGGCCTGGTGTGCGTGTCCGTCGACGAGGACGGCGCGGGCGAGTCGGCCCGGACGGTGACGAAAGCCCCCGGCGGGCGCGTGCCGCCCAACGCGGTCGAGACGTTCAGCCGGGAGTTGGCGAACCTGCTGGCGGCCGGCGTGCCGATCGCTCGTGGCCTGAGCATTCTGCGTCGCGAGGCATCGAACCCGGCGGCCCGCAATCAGTGGTCGGCCATTTACGACGACGTCTCGGGCGGCTTGGCCCTGGCCGACGCGATGGCTCGCTGGCCCAAGTCGTTCC
>JAUWQU010000514.1 GCA_030610965.1 Phycisphaerae bacterium | reverse complement strand
ACAGCGCCACGGCCGCCGCGGCCGACGGCAGCGGGGCGCGGCGCAGCTTGGGCTCTGCCTGGCCGCCCGGCCCGGTTGTCGGCTGGTACTCCGCCACGACGGCCTGACGGAGTGTTTGGATGCACTCGGCCGGCGAGGGTGCGTTGGGCTCGTCGCCCTGCGGGGCGGTGGCCTGCCTGCCCAGCACCCTTGCCGCGTCGGTGAGCATCAGCCGGAAGCCCGGTCGCCAGGTCCAGAGCTTCTGGCAGATGTCGTTGACGGCCTTGCGAACGGGCAGTTTGAGGTCGTCTGCCGCCAGGATCGCGGCGTGGGCCTGGCGCACGAGCAGGCCCTTGGGCGCGTCGGCGGCGTCGAGGAGCACGCGACGTATGGCCGGGGCGGCGGCGGTCAGTTTGCGTCGTCCGGCGGCGAGCAGGGCGGCGGCGGGCGGATATTGTCCGGCCTTTTCGCTGCGGTCGATTGTCTCGATGATGGCCTTGGCGGTGGCGGGGTCGCTCAGCGAGCCCATCACGTCCAGCAGCCGGTCGCGCAGGGCCGGGTCGTTGGCGTCGATGGCGCGGGCGAGCAGGCCGGGCAGCTTCTCGGCCGCGGCGTTGGCGTCCAGCGCGGCCAGCGCGAATGCCGCGGCGCTGATGCGATGGGTATCGTTCGCATCGGCCAGCAGCCGGTTGATATCGCCCAGCACGGCCTTTCGGCCCGTCAGGCCCGCGTCTATCGCGGCGGCCTCGGCGACGTTGGGGTCGGCATCGCTGAGCAGCTTGCCCAGCGCCGCGTCGTCGCCGAGCCTGGCCGCGAGCATCCCTGCCATCGCTCGGACGTCCTCATTTGGGTCCGCCGTCGCGGCCTTGAGTGCTTCGCGGACGTACCGGTTGTCCCGCCCGCCGGCCAGGATCTCCACGAGGAACATGCCTCGCGCCTGGGGCGACGGGTTCTTCGCGACCTCGTAAGCGCGCAGGCGGTCGATGAGAACCGGATCGCGGCCTGGCGACTCGAATCGGCCCAGCGACTGAAGCGCCCGGACAAGCGCCAGGAACTGCCGGTCGCTCGCGCCGTCCAGCGCCGCCTCCATCCGGCCGATGATGGCCGGGTACTCCTCGGCCCGCCCGGCCGCCGCCAACACCGCGCGGTCCCGGATGCGGGAGTCGGGGCTGTCCATGCCCTGAATGAGCCGCATGTCCTGGACCCACGGCAGGCAGAGCACGGCTGCGCCCGCGCCGAGCATCAGCGCCAGCGAGACGGTAAACAGCCGCCACTGCCACGGGTGCTGCCGGAAGTAGGTCATCAGGGCGGGCATGGCCTCGTAGGATACACGCCAGGGCCCCCTCGCGCCAAGTGGCTGGAATCGCGCCCGGACTGGCTGGTGTCAAACCCGATCGAGGTTTGACCCAAGAAGAGGACCTCACGCAGACCAACGGCCTCTTCGGGCTGAAGCGTGTCACCTATGCCGGAGAAACTCTTCTATGTCCAAGCCGATATCGCGAGAGATTCGCCGAAGCAGAATGGGGGAAATGTCGCGGCCCTTGTGGAACGGAACAGTGGTTCCCCTCCCGTCTGTGTGGCGGAACTGCTTGTGCGAGCCCCGCTGGCGAACTTCGGAGAAGCCCAGGTGATTCAGAATGGCGACGACCTCGGCTGGCTTGAGTACGGGTGTTCTGGCCACGGTCAGCCCACCATGATGTTTTGTGTGCCGATGAACTCGGCCTCGAGCTTGGGCTGCCCGTCCTCAAGCAGCATTGCCGCGACCTCACGGAGGTTCGCGACCAGTTCCTCAACCGTCTCGCCCTGCGAGTGCGCCCCGGGGAAACCTGGGATGAACCCCACCAGCAGGCCGGTGTCAGGGTCTTTCTCGATAACGGCGGTATACGATTGCATCCGGCAACTCCTTCACGTCATCAGAGCGGGCGATCGGATTCGAGCCGACGACGTCCAGCTTGGGAAGCTGACATTCTACCACTGAATTGCGCCCGCACGTGCCGCAACGCCCTCAGCATCGACACAGACATTATCCCCGCGTCCGGCCGAGCTGTCAAGCTCCGCCGCCGGACATCACTACTCTGGTATGAAAGGCGATGGGCATGGTCATTGCCAGCAACCCGGCTGGACATCTATAATCCGCGTTTGTTCAAGCCAAAGGAGCTACGCCATGACGGCCACTCGAACCGAACGCGACTCGCTCGGCGAAATGCAGGTTCCCGCCGACGCCCTTTACGGCGCCCAGACTCAGCGGGCGGTGGAGAACTTTCCGATTTCCGGCTGGCCCATGCCCGGCGAGTTCATCGCGGCGATGGGCATGATAAAGGCGGCCGCGGCGTCGGTACATCACCAGGCCGGGCGGCTCGAGCCGCGGATCGCGGCGGCCATCATCGCCGCGGCGGGCGAGGTGGCCGAGGGCAAGCTCACCGCCCACTTCCCGGTGGACACGTTCCAGACCGGCAGCGGCACGAGCACCAACATGAACGCCAACGAGGTGATCGCCAACCGCGCGATGCAGATCCTCGCCGCGGGCCCCGGCGGCCCAGGCGCTCAGGACGTCGAGCGGATACCCCCCAACGATCACGTAAACCTCGGCCAGTCGTCCAACGACGTGATCCCCACCGCGCTTCACCTGTCGGCCGCGACGGCGATGCAGCGCGAGTTGCTCCCGGCCCTCACGTCCATGTCGGCCATGCTTGGCGAGAAGGCCCAGCGATTCGACGGCGTCGTAAAGGTCGGCCGGACGCACCTGATGGACGCCGTCCCCGTCCGGCTGGGCCAGGAGTTCGCCGGCTACCGGGCCCAGGTGGACGGGGCGGCAGAAATGCTGGCCGCGGCGACCGACCGCCTGTGCGAGCTGCCCTTGGGCGGCACGGCTTTGGGCACGGGGCTAAACGCGCCGGAGGGCTTCGCGGGGTCCGTCTGCGCGATACTGGCCGAGACGCTGGGCCTGCCTCTGCGCGAGGTGGGCAATCACTTCGCCGCCTCGGGCGCTCGTGACGCGGCGCTCTTCGCCTCGGCTGCGCTGCGGTCGACGGCCATCGCGATGGGCAAGATCGCGTCGGACATTCGGCTGATGGGTTCGGGCCCGCGGTGCGGCCTGGGCGAGTTGCTCCTGCCGGCAGTCCAGCCGGGCAGTTCGATTATGCCCGGCAAGGTCAACCCGGTGATCTGCGAGTCGGTGATCCAGGTCGCCTGCCAGGTCGTCGGTTGCGACGCGGCCATTGCGGCCGGGGCAACGGGCGGAGTGGGCAGCATCCTGGACCTGAACGTGGCGATGCCTCTTATCGCGACGAACCTGCTGACGGCGATTCGGCTTCTTTCCAACGCGGCGAAGGTTTTCACCCGCCGCTGCCTGGCCGGGCTCGAGGCAAACGAGCCCCGCTGCCGCGAGTTGGTCGAGCAGTCGCTGGCGATGGTGACGGTGCTCGCCCCGCGCATCGGCTACGCCGCCGCGGCCGAGCTCGCCAAGCGTGCCTACCGCAGCGGCAAGACGATCCGCGAGGTATGCCTTGAAGAGTCCATCCTGCCGGCGGAGGAGCTTGAGGGGCTGCTCGACGCGCGGCGTCAGACGGGGGCGTAGAAGAAAACAGTCATCGCAGAGATCGCGGAGGCCGCAGAGGGGAAATAGAGATTAGAAGAAACGGAAGAAGAGACAATGGGATTACGTGGACAGAACAGCACCGACTGAGGCCGCCAGTCTCGCATCTGCTTCTATCCATGTAACCTGCTAATCCAAGCAATCCCCATCCGGGTCTTTTCTTCTTCTATTCTCTTATCCTCTGCGTTCTTTGCGCCCTCTGCGATAGAAAGCCGTTTCTTCTCCGCCGTTATTCGCTCCTGTCGAACATGGCCTGGGCTGCGTTGGCGATGTCTTCGGGGGAAAGGCCGACCAGCTTGAGCGTCTCTTCCGGCGTCTTACAGCTCTTGGGTATCGAGCGAACGACCAGGCTGTTTACCATCACGCCGAGGTCGCTTCTGGCGGCGGCGGCGGTGATCTCGTCGGCGATACCGCCGAGGTAGTTGTCCTCGACGACCAGGATCTGCC
>JAUWQU010000615.1 GCA_030610965.1 Phycisphaerae bacterium | reverse complement strand
CCGCCCCAAAGGGCACGGGAAGACTGCTGCGCCCGCCAAGCTGGCATCCACCACGGAGAATCGCTATGTTCCAATTTAGTGCCATTGGGAGACCGCCTCCCCCGCCGCTGGTCCGCTTTCACACCCGTGCTTCGTCAACTGGCCCGTTTTCGCGGGCTACCACGAGTAGCCCACCGTCATGCCGCCGAAGAATTCGTCCTTGTACCCAGGCACGTCGCTTTGGATGCCGAGGGCCTGGCTGTAGTTGATAAAGCCCGTCAGGTTCAGCGATCCGCAGTTTTCGGGCATGCCGATGGCGCCGCCGAGATCGTAGCTCAGCGCCAGCCCGTAAAGCACGTTGGCCAGCTTGGTCGAGCCGGTGAAGTAGCGATGGTCAATGCCGAGCGTCGCCGACGGCGTGACCGTCAGGTCCTTGAGGATCGGCGTCTCGTCGCAGCCGAGATCGGCCAGGGCGAAGTCGTGACTTATGCCCAACTCCAGGAACTGCCCGCCCTCGACCAGGTCGATGTCGTAGTAGTACTTGACCGTCGGGTTCAGCACGCCGGAGTCCGTGCCGAAAAGCTTGCTGTCGTCGAAGCTCAATCCGACGAACAGTTCGTGCGTCGTCTGGAGGTCGCCGGAGGCCTGCGGGAACTGGTATGCGATCCAGCCGACCTCGACGCCGACCGCCAGCGGCTCGATGTCATAGCTCCAACTCAGCGTGTAGTCGACCTCCTGGAGATGGCCGTCGCTGGTTGGGTCCATCGCCTTCTGCCCGGCGTACCACTCGAACCAGAATCCCGCGTTGATACTGCCGCAATCGCCCAGGTCATATGACAGGCCCACGTTCATCTGGTGGTTGGCTCTCTCGCGGCCTTCTCCGCGGTACTCGCTGAGGTTCACGCCCCGCCAGACGTAGTCGCTTACAAGCGTGTAGTCGATGCCGATGCTGAGCGGGATCGGTTTGGTCGGCTCCGGCGCCGCCTCAACCGGCGGCGTCTCGACCGCGGCAAGCGAAGCCGCCGCGCCCAGCCAGGTCGCCGCCGGCTCAGCCGCCCAAGCCGATGCCCCTGCCAATGCCAGAACCACAACCCCCACCTTCAGACCATTGCCAAACGCGCCGATTCTCATGTGTGCTGATTCCTTTCGATATCTCAATAATGTCCTGGCCGGCACGACGCCAAACCAACGACTCAGGCGATGCTTACCCTAAGGCCTATGCCCTAAGACCTTCGTCTGCCGCGTCCCGGTCAGCCGATTGCATCGTGGCCGCTCTCACCGGTGCGAATGCGGATGCACTGTTCCATGGCGATTACGCAGATCTTGCCGTCGCCAATACTTCCCGTGCGTGCGCCCTTGATGATCGCGTCGATCGTGGCCTGGACGAAGGCCTCGTTGACGGCTATCTCGATGCGGACCTTCTTGAGAAGGTTCACCTCGACGTTCACGCCGCGGTAAGTCTCGTGGTAGCCCTTCTGCTGGCCGCAGCCCATGGCGTTGCTGACGGACATCTTGAAGATCTCCGCCGCGTAGAGGGCCTGCTTTACGTCGCTGAGTTTCTCCGGCTGGATGTATGCGATAACCAGTTTCATAGCTGTTTGCTCCTTGTTGCCATTAGTGCCCGGCACCTTACATGGTGGTGAAGACCTGGAAGCCCGAGTATGCCTCCATGCCGTGCTCGCCGATGTCCAGGCCGCGAAGCTCCTCGTCCCTGCTGACACGCAGGCCAATGGTGTACTTCAGGGCTATGAACAGGATCATCCCCAGGCCGAACGCCCAGGCGAAGGCCGTGCCTATCCCCGCCAACTGCGCGCCGAGTTGGGCGAACCCGCCGCCGTAGAACAGCCCGCCGTTTGACTCGCCGACGCCCAAGGCCTGCTCGGCGTTGAACAGACCGCAGGCAAGCGTGCCGAACGCGCCGCACACGCCGTGAACGCTGACGGCGCCGACCGGGTCGTCTACCTTCAGGACGTGGTCGATGCACACCACGCTGACAACCACCAGTACGCCGGCGATGGCGCCGATGGCCAGTGCCCCGGCCGGGGTTACCGTGGCGCACCCGGCGGTTATCGCCACCAGGCCCGCGAGCGCGCCGTTGAGGCTCATGGAGGCGTCGGCCTTCTTGAACATGATCCAACTCGTGATCATGGCGGCGATGGCGCTGGCGGCGGCGGCCAGGTTGGTCGTTACCGCGATCCGGCCGATGGAGAGGTCGCCCGTGGTCGTCGAGCCCGGGTTGAACCCGAACCAGCCGAACCACAGGATGAACACACCCAGGGCCGCCAGCGGGAGGTTATGGCCCATGATCGCTCGCGGCTTGGAGTCCGGGCCGTACTTGCCCAAACGCGGGCCCAGCACGATCGCGCCAGCCAGTGCAAGCCACCCGCCGACAGAATGCACGACCGTCGAACCCGCGAAATCGCAGAAGCCCAGGCCCTCCAGCCAGCCCGTGCCGCTTTCGATCAGCAAACTGCCCCAGGCCCACCCGCCGAAGATCGGGTAGATCACCAGGCTGATGACCGCGCTGTAGAACAGGTAGCTTACGAACTTCGTCCGCTCGGCCATCGCGCCGGAGACAATCGTCGCCGCCGTCGCGGCGAAGACGGTCTGGAAGATCAGGAACGTGTAATTCCAGCTCTCGCCCGGCGTGTCGCCAAGGCCGAACATCGACAGGCCCAGAAAGCCGCCCGTCGAGTCCTTCGCGCCGAACATCAGGCCAAAGCCCAGAATGAAGAACGCCACCGACCCGACGGAGAAGTCCATCAGGTTCTTCATCAGGATGTTGACGGCGTTCTTTGCGCGGGTGAATCCCGCCTCGACCATTGCGAAGCCGGCCTGCATGAAGAATACCAGGAACGCCGCGATGCACGTCCAGACCGTGTTGACGTTGAGCGTCAGTGTTTCCTGCGCCAACTCCAGCGCGCTTTTGCCGGCCGGGGCGGATGCGGATGTGTCCGCCAGCGCCGACTGGGCCAGAACCAAAACGCCCAAAAGTACCACCGAAGCCATCAAACCGATCTTCTTCATTTCTCGCACTCCTTCATGCGGCACGGGTCGTGCCTGAAACTTCCTTCCGTCGATCCACGTGCTGCGATCGGGCTTCAAGCGACCGCGCACCTGGCCAACAATCGACGGGTAAAAAACCAAGGGCCAAAAGGCTCCGCCGCAAGACTCCAGCCGAGGCGTTCTTGCGGCAGTCAGAACGTCAAACAACGGAAGGCACACAAGCGAAGGGCGTGCCAAACCAGACTCAGAAATGGAAGTGCCCGTCTTTACAGAAGATACATATCACGCACAAATGCATCATGCCGACAATGATATTACAGTTCTGTAGCGAATTGGCCATAGACGACATAATTGTATGGTTGGCGGCGGATAGAGGTGTGCTGTGGAAGGCTCTATCGTCTCGTA
>JAUWQU010000554.1 GCA_030610965.1 Phycisphaerae bacterium | reverse complement strand
ACGACCCCTACACCGACACGCTCTGGGGCATCCTGACCGGATACACGGCGAAAAACGCCCTGGCCATCGCCCGGCACGAGAAACCGCTGGTGATTCACAAGGTGGCTGCCGGTACGCAGTTCGCGATGGACTGCTGCGAGCAGGGGCTCTGGTACGACGAGTTGGTCAAGAACAAGATGGTTCGCAAGGAGAAGGGCGGCAAGCCCGAAGAACTGCGCGGCCCGGACGACACCACCGAGGCCATGGTAAAGGCGTTGAACGAGTATCGCCCCGACTTGTTCATCACCTCCGGCCACGCCACCGAGCGCAACTGGCAACTCGGCTTTCGGTACCGCAACGGACAGTTCCACTGCTCCGATGGGTGGCTCTTCGGGCGCGACACAACCGGCAAGATATACACCGTCGACTCGCCCAACCCTAAGGTCTATCTGCCGGTAGGCAACTGCCTGATGGGCCACATCGACCGCCCAGACTGCATGGCCCTGGCGTGGATGAACTCAGCCGGCGTGAAGCAGATGATCGGCTACACGGTGCCCACGTGGTTCGGCTACGCTGGCTGGGGCTGCCTGAACTACTTCGTCGAGCAGCCCGGACGGTACACCTTCACGGAGGCTTTCTTCGCCAACCAGCAGGCGCTGATCCACGCGCTGAAGTCGGACGCGGGAAACGCCGGAACCAAGAAGGGGCTGAAGTTCGATAGTACGGTGGTGGCGTTCTACGGCGACCCGGCCTGGCAGGCCCGGATGGCTGCGGGCAAGCTTGCGTTCGAGCAGTCGCTGATCGCCGCGGACGGCCTGTGGACGTTCGAGGTCAAGCCGAAGGATGCCAAGAGCTTCGCACCCGTCGACACGAACGGTTCACAGCGACAGCCCCGGCCCTTCGTGGCCTTTTTCGATCGCCGGCTGAAGGACGTCGAGGTCGTCGAGGGCGCCGAGCTGAAACCGGTCATTACCGACGACTTCATCCTGGTGGGGCGGTCCGCCACGTGCGATCCGTCAAAGACGTACCGGGTGGTTTTTCGTGCCAAGCCAATCCAGTAGTGGGGCCATGCTTATCCATGAGCGACTGGCTGGGGCAGGCCGGGCATGGCGGCCCTGTATCTCCCCGCCATTGCATAGAAGAAGTGTTTGTCGGCCCTGCCCCCGCGATAGAATCGTCAGAAAGCCCGACGGCGGTTGTTGGCCGACGTTCATCCGGGAAATCCCCGGTCATAGACTACGTCCGCGTCTACCAGCGCCCGGCTGTTGGGTGGCGCGGCTCTTCGACTCGCGACTCTCGGAAAGCAGAGGTACCAGACAATGGCGGGTGACATGATTCTGATTCTGGTCCTGGTCGCGATAGGTCTGGCGCTGGGCGCAAATGGCGTGGACCTCGCCGCGTCGAAGAAGGTGACGGTCAACGTGCCGCACAGGTTGTAGGCGCGCAGTCGGCGGAGGCCTATCTGTAGGTGAAGACGGCGATCGCCTTGCACGCCAGATCTGCCGAGATGCGGATTCAAACCCGCACTGCTCCAACTGCGTACCAGGACTATCCGGCGTAAGTGGTCTAATACCTCCCGCCGGTTGCCGGATGCTGGGGGACAAAACGGCCCGGGACTGGTTGAAAGAGGCTGGATTCAGTCACCCGAGCCATCCGAGCTCTTGGCAGCCAGGCCACGTCCGCGCCGGCGCCATCAGCGAACGAGGCTGCGGCGCACCATGTTACGGCAAGAACACCCGCGGCCATCGGAAGAGAATTCATCGCCTGCATGGTTGACACCTCCTCCGCACAGGAACTGCCCTGAGCGAGCCGCCACTCTACCGCTCTACCGGTCAGCCGGCAGCAGGAAGGACGGCCTCAATCCTTGCATTGCGGTCAATTAAAGTGGCACGCCACAATCGGCGGCGCAATGGACCTTGGCCCGAAGCGCCCTCTAGGCCGGGATTTGCCAGACAACCTGCGGCACACGACCGTCGTGGGCCTTTCCGACGATTCTAACACGATCCCCGAGATCAACAAGAACTCCGGCGACCTTCGATAAGAATCGTCGCCGTGTCAAGATGGAATCTTCGCAGTGGCTTCCTGCGCGAAAGCGGTTTACTTCCCAAGCAGCGGTGCGGAGTCCAACAGATACCCGGCGCATAAGAGCGCCCCGGGCGGGTTCGCCCGGGGCGGAACAATGCGCCCGTTGCGCGGGGATCGATCGGTCTACTCGAATTCGAGCGGGAAGCGACCGGGCTGTTTCATCAGGGCTTCGACGTCGTCCAGGTCCGTCGGCGCGGCGGCCGTGAGATTCTCACAGCCGTCGGGCGTGATCAGCACCGCGTCCTCGATGCGGATGTAGGTGCGCTCTTCGCGGACCCAGATCATCGGGTCCATCGCGATGACCTGTCCGGCATGTAGGGGCTTGTGCCGGTAGCCCGCCACGTCGTGGACGCTCATGCCCACCGGGTGGGTGAACCCGCCCGTACCTTCCGTCATGCCCATCGCACAGCGCTTGTACATCCGCTTGCTGAACGGGTCGGGCTGCTGGTCACAGAGCTTCATCATCTGCTCTTTGGCTTCTTCGACGACGTCGCTGTACATCCGTCCAGGGCGCAACCCCGCCAGCAGATGCTTGTGGTATTCGACGACGAACCCGTACAGCTCGCGCTGCCAGGCGTTGTACGTGCCGTTGACCGGGAACATCCGACCGATGTCGGTGGTGTAGTAGTTCATGTCCGGCCCGCAGTCCAACAGCACCCAGTCGCCGTCCTGCAGCATGGCATCATTGTCTTTGTAGTGGCCATGCCAGCTGTTTCGACCCGCCGCAGCGATGGTGGTGTAGCTTTCGTGCCGGGCCCCGTGCTTGCAGTAGACATACTTGGTGATCGCTTCGAGGTCCATCTCGGTCAGCCCCGGCCTGGCCTGCCGCATCGACTCACAGACCGCCATCGCGCTAAGCCACCCCGCCCGTCGCATCAGCTTGATCTCGGCGGGGCTCTTAACGTCGCGCATCTCGTCGAGCTTGGGCGTGAGGTTCTCGATCTGCAGGTTGGCGTAGCGAGAATGGATGTTCGCGCGGAACTGCACCCATCGCGACGGTCGACCGTCCCAGGCGTCCTGCGAGTCGGCCCGGCCCATGCTCATCATGTCGCCGCGCGTGCCGGGTCGGCCGCCGCCGGGGATCTGCGGCGCCCAGAGCGTCTTGACGCCGTCAAAGTTCAGGTCCTCGACCGCCTTGACGTGCTCGATGCCGGTCATCTTGCAGATGTACCGGGCGTCCTCAGCCGCGATCGGCGTGTGCTCGGGGTTGCCGCCCAGTGGACGATTCGGGATGTACAGCGTGGTCTGCCGCGTCGCGCCGCCCAGCATGAGATACGCTCCGGGAACCGCCACGCCGCAGAGGTAGTAGAACTGGTTTTCCTGGCGAAACGCACCCGGAGACTCACTCTCCGACGCGCCTTGCAGCACGGCCTGGGCCTCGGGGCCGATGTGATCGAAGATCCGGTTGCGACGCTCGCGGAACTCCTCCGCGGTGAAATCCGCCTGGAAGCGAGAGACGCGCGCCTGGGGGACCTCCCACGCGGGATAGCGCTTGGGTTCGGGCGTGCGGCGCTCGGCCACGCCGAACGTCAGGTGCGCCACCTCCCCGGCGGAAAGCTCCAGCGCGGCGGCGCCGGCAGCGCCGATCGCCGGGTCGCGGGTCGGCTGCCCGAGGCGGACCGAAGCGACCCGCTGGCCTTGGGGCGCGAGCAGCTT
>JAUWQU010000527.1 GCA_030610965.1 Phycisphaerae bacterium | reverse complement strand
CGGGGTCTTCCTGGAGGTCGAACAGTTCGCCGTCGTCGCCTTCGCGGTAGACGGTGATCTTGTATCGCTGTCCGACCAGCGTTCGCATGTGGAAGTGCCGCGTGCCGTGGTGGTTTTCCGTGATCGACCACTCCCGCGCCGCCGGCCCGCCGGACCATGTGTCGAGTTGGTTGACGCCGGTCATGTCGCCCGGCGCCTCCAGTCTCGCGGCCGACAGGAACGTCGGCGACAGATCGACGTGGTTCTGCAGCGCCTCGCTGACAGTCCCCGCCTGTGCCTTTCCCGGCCAGCGAACGATAAACGGCACGCGAAGCAGGTCCTCGTAATGGTGGATCGCCTTGGCCACCAGCCCGTGCTGGCCGAGAAAATGGCCGTGATCGGTCGAGAAGACAACCAGCGTGTTCTCGGTGAGGCCGAGCCTGTCGAGCGTATCGAGGATCAGGCCGATCTGCTGGTCCATGAACGAGACCATGCCGTAATAGCACGCGACGTTCTTGCGGAGTTGGTTGTCGTCGTGGAGGTGGCACTGCCCGCCGTGGATGGCCTCGCCGAGGCGCACTTCGCGCCAATAGTCGGGGTCGTCGGTCTGCGTTCGGCCGAAATGCTCCGGGTTGGCGTCGTGCTCGCCGGGCGTCAACTCGCCGATGGGCATCTCGGCCGGGTCGTACATGCTCGCCCACGGCTCGGGCACGATGTAAGGCGGGTGCGGGTCGTGGAAGCTCGACCAGACGAAGAAGTTCTTCCCCTGGCCCGCGGCCCGCTCGATCTGTGCGATCGTCCGCTCGCCGGTCCAGCGGGTGTAGTGGTGCTCCTGCGGCAGCGTCCACGCGTTGTTTTCCGGGCGGAAGTAATCCCGCGTCCACCCGTCGCCGGTTTTCGCGCGCGGCCAGGGGTGGAAGTACTTCCGCCAGTCCCTCAGGCCGTGGTCTTCCATCCATATCGCGTAATGCTGGCCCGCGTGGGACTCATCCCCGTGATTGCGGGCCAGCTCGATCCGCTGAAACCCGTACCACGGGCCATTGAAGTTCCGCCAGAAGTCCAGGTCGCGCAGCGTGGGCTGGCATTCGAGGCTTTCCATGCCAGGCCGGCTTGCAAGCGGCTGAAAGTGCGCCTTGCCCACCAGGGCGGTGTAGTAGCCCGCCCGGCCGAGCATGTCGCCGACGGTGGGCACGTCCTCGAAGAGCTTGGTCCCCAGCGACCACGCCCCGTGCTCGCTGGGCATCTTGCCGGTGATAATGCTCGCCCGCGTCGGCGTGCAGGTGGGGTTGGGGCAGTAAGCGCGGTCGAACCGGACGCCCTCGCGGCAGAGCCGGTCCAGCGCGGGCGTGCGGATGCGGTCGTTGACCGCGCCGATCGTGCTGTAATGCTGCTGGTCGGAGGTTATCAGCAGAATGTTGGGCCGCTGGGCATCAGGCATTGGCATTGTCCTGGTTCGTTGCCTCAGTGCGCTCAGCCGGCTGTCGGCATCGTGCCCTCATTGAGGGCGCGATAGGGGCGCCCCGGAACCAGCTTGCCGCCGGCGCTGAAGCCTTCGGGCCTGTCCGCAAGGCGTTTGACGAGGCGCTGCCGCCATTGCTCAAGTGTCTCGCGATGGGAGGCGTCCTTCGACAGGTCGCGGGCCTCGGCGGGATCCTTGTCGAGGTCGAACAACTGTTCCGTGCCGTCTGTAGGCCGCCAGATGTACTTGAAGCGGCCGTCCGCCAGCGCATGATACGCCTGCTCCTTGCTGTAGCACGGTGAATGCTCGAAGTGCAACCACTCGCGAATCACCTTCTCCCGGCCGCGCAGCGAAGGCACGAGATTGACGCCGTCGACCACGGCGGGGCATTTCGTTCCGGCCAGCGCCAGCAGCGTGGGCATGATATCTTCCAGACAGACCGGCTGCTTGACACGCAGGCCGCTTTTGAAGCCCAGTTCGGGCGAACCGCAGATAATGAAGGGGATGTTGGCCGAGCCCTCATACGGTTCGCATTTGCGGAAATACCCATGGTCGCCCAGCATCTCGCCGTGGTCGGCGATGAAGACGATGACCCAGGGCCGGCCTGCTTTTTCGCTACGGGCCTGGAAGTCCTGGATCAATGACGAAATCTGGTTGTCGATGTGTTCGATCAGCCCGAAGTAGCCCGCCTGGGCGGCGCGCAGGGTTTCGCCTTCCAGCAAGACCCGGTGGCCATTCCGGTCGCCCTTGGGCGACAGCGCCTTCCAGTCCACCCAGTCGCCGCGGGCGGGTGGAGGCAGCTTCCGCTTCGCGCAGGCGTCGAAGTACTTCTTCGGCGGGAAGAGCGGCGGATGCGGCGCGTAGAACGAAGTCGTCAGGAAGAGCGGCTTGTCCGCGTCGGCCTCCCGGACCACCTTGCGCGACTGCTCGACGATCCATGCGGTGGGGTGCAGGTTGTCCGCCAGCGGCCACGGCTTTGCCTGCCAATGGTTGTAGGTGACGCCCAGTTTCTTGACGAGCTTCTTGATGCCGCCAGTCTGCGGCGCCGACTGTTTCAGGAACTTGTCGTATTCATCGTTGGCGACGTAGGTGGACCCCAGGAAGCGTTTCTGGTATCCGCAGGACCCGCTGGCGGAGGGTTGGTGCATGTTTCGGCCGACCAGGACGGTGGCGTAGCCGGTCTTGCTCAGCAGCCCGGGCATCGACGGCGTGGCAAACGGTTTCGCGGCAAAGCCCACCACGCCGCTGGTCTGAGGGTGCAGGCCGGTAAGCAGTGCGTAGCGGGCCGGGATGCAGGATGAAACGGTCGTGTAGGCCCGCCTGAACAGCACGCCTCGTTTGGCAAGCTCGTCCAACCGCGGGGTTCGCACCACCGGATGACCGAGGATGGACAGGCAGTCTCCTCGCATCTGATCGGGCATGATCAGAAGCATGTCCGGCTTCGCGGCTCCCTCGGCCGCAAGAGTTTCCGGGGAGGTGCGGACCATGGTTGCTGTTGTCACGATGGCTGCGCTCTTCATGAATTGTCGTCGCCCTATTCTAACGTGCATGGTGCTCCCTTATGCGGGGTTTCCCGACGATAGTATCGCCATTCCGGTCAGCCTCAAGCCCTTTCCCAACTGCAACAGGCGGGCATCGCGCCTAACATCGCGCCTAACCGGACTGGCGGGATCTCAGGCTTATCCTTTTCGAGCTGGATCGGGCATTTCTTCGTGACGGGTTTGCCGCCGGCGATGCATTCGGCGATGTATTCGAGGTAGTCGACGGCGGTGTTCATGCTGTCCCTTGCGTTCTTGGCCGTGCTTATTCGGCTGAGCAGGGCATCGTCGGCCTGCTTGAGCCATTGTCGTTCCTTCTCGACGTAATCGCGGATGGCCGGGGCGGCGGCCGGGCTCATCTTCTTGAGGATATCCAGGCTGGTCTTTCGGGCGTCCATCCAGCCGGGATAGACAACGTGCGGAAGTCGCACGAAAGCGCAGCACACCGCCGGCACGGTGTCTTTCATCTTCTCGACTTCGGCGTCCCACTGGGCGTCGAGCGTAATCAGCGCGGCCTTCTGCGGGCCGTCGGAAAACATCCCGCGCACCGGCAGGGTGTTGCCCACGTTCAGCAGGTAATTGGCCAGGGTCGGGATGCCCTGGCGGCAGACGTCGCTGTCCCTGTGGTCGGCGATCAGCATGTGCGCGACGGACCACATGTGCGGGATGTTCATGTGCGGGCTGACGGCCATGCCGATTCTCACGCGCGTTTCCGGGTGCTTGATTATGCGCCGGCCGAACTGCAGGGCCATGTTGCGCACGCTCAAGTCGGGGCTGTCGGCCATTTTGAGGGCTATCCGTCTGATGGCCTCGTTGTCGACGCCGATCCCAAAGAACAATTCCGCGACGGCCTGCTGCACCGCCGGGTGTTTGTCGTCGGCCAGCGGCTCGATCAGTTCGATCAACTGCTCGGCCTCCGGCGCGAGCTGCGTGGGGGTCTTGTCCTTGCG
>JAUWQU010000012.1 GCA_030610965.1 Phycisphaerae bacterium | reverse complement strand
CCAGCGGCTCGGGGAGGGCCTGCGCCGCTGGAAGGCCGATCTGATTCACGCCGTTGACGCCTCAGCCGCCGAGTTGGCCAGGCGGGTGGCGGCCGAGCAGAGCCTGCCGTACATCGCGGGCAGCTTCGACCTCGGCGACGCCCGGCGGCTCGGCGACAGCGCGGCCGGCGCGGAGCTGCTCCTGGCCGCGTCGGAACCTGTCGCCGGCGCCCTGGCCGCCCGCGGCAGCGCCACCGATCGCATCCGGCTGCTTCGGCCCGGCGTATACCACGTCCGCCACGCCACGTGTTTCCATGAACCCGAAAACAGTGTGGCCCTGGTCGCCGGCGGGCCCCTGGAAGACTTCAACGCCTTCGACGCCGTCCTGGGATGCTTCGCCGAGTTGGCGGCAAGGAAGTGCGACTGCGTGTTCTTCGTGATCGGTTCAGGCCGGGCCGAGAAAAGGCTCCGCCAGCAGGCCCAGCGGCTTAACCTCGGCCAGCGGATCACGTTCATCGACGCCCTGCCGACCGAGCAGCTCGCCCGAATTTTCCAGGACGCCGACATCTACATAACGCCCGCGCCCCAACGGTCCATCGACATGCAGTCGCTGCTGGCCATGGCGGCCGGCGTGCCGGTGCTGGCCGCGGCAGGCAAGAGCGCCAACGACTTCCTCCGCGACGGCGAGACCGTGATGAGCTTCACCTGCGGCGACTGCGCCGAGCTCACCGTCAAGCTCTCGGCCATGCTCGACGACCGCGCCAGCGCCCGCGCCCTGGCCGAGAGCGCCCTGGACTACATCCGCCTCAACCACAGCGCCGCCGGCAACGTGACGGCCCTTGCCCGCATGTACCGCGAGGTGGTTGAGGGGAAGAAGACAGGGAGTAGTAGTTAGCGTGAAGGAAGACCGGAATCAGGAAGATTGCAGATAACGAAAGGACAAGCCCATGGGTTGGGGACGAATGCTATTGTTGGGTGATTGGGGTCAGCAAATGGACCTCGAGGACCATCGAGACAGTATTACAAAGCTCGCCAAGCAGAACTCCCGTCTGCGGCAGACCGGCGAATCGCAGGCCGAACGGGTTGCCCACGTGGAGCGAGAGAACGACGAGCTCAAGCTTTATCTGGCCTCGATGATCCGTCTGCTGGTGAACAAGGGCGTGTGCTCAAAGGAAGAGTTGGCCCGCTTTGTGGAGGTTGTTGACGCCTCCGACGGCTCCGCGGACGGAAAGTTCGGCGGCGAGGTAGGGCAGTAGACGGGGGGCGTCAGCCACTCCCGTCACAGGACGATTCTCCCGGGCGCGGGTTCCCTGCTCGCTGAAGCGGAAGCGAGCAGGCCTCGATGAACGCACCGCGCCCTGAGCTTCTTCTTCCTACTCCCTATCTACCGACTACCGGCTACTGACTCCCGACTACCGGCTACCGCCGTCAGTCCGCGATGTTATATGCCTGCCCGCGGAACTTGACGAGCAGTTGCTCGCCGGCCTTCTGGCTGGCCATTATCTGGTTCTGCTCGGTGGTGTTGGCGCGGGCGAGGGCGAAGTACTCCTCGCTGAATCGCTTGACCTGGACGACCTGGTCCTTGTCCTTCTCGAGGTCCAGTTTGGCCGTGCTGGGCATCATCCATATCTGCCCGCGCCGGTAGAGGACGTAGTTGTTGCCGATCTGGCGGACGTTCTCCACCGCCTTGCCGGCTTTGCCCTTCTCGTAGGCGTCCTTGCTGTCGTAGCCGCTCACAGACGGCGCCCTGGCTGCGCTTCCACCACGGGCCATGTCGGCCCTGCTCTCCGCTCTGCCCCCCGGCTGGGCCGAGGCAGACGGCCTGGCCGCCAGGTTGAGCATCTGGCGGTTTGCCGCACCGCGCTGGCCCGCTTCGCCCGTCGAGACCCCCAGACTCTTGGCGATTATGCCGTCTGCCTCGCGAAGCATTCTCTCGCCGGCAAGCGGCGTCCGCTCGTCGGCCAGGAAGCTCGTGTACGGCGTCATTATCCCGTAATCCCGGCTGAGGCGGACCAACTCGTCGATTACCTCCTTGCTCTTGCCGCGAAGCTGGATCTCATCCATAAGCCAGCCGACCCGGCGGATCGCCCAGAGCTTTTCCACGAACCGGTACGACTTGGCGCCCGCCTTGTTCACCGCCACGTTGTACTCGAAGGCCCGTTCCTTGCCCTGGTAGCGGCCCTTTATCACGAGCGTGGTCCGGCCGCGCCCCGCTGTTGGGCTGGGCAGCTTGCGGGCGTCGCCGGCGTCATACCGGCCGACCAGGACAATCTGGTCGCCGTCGAACAGGTCGCCGAGCTTGCGCGGGTACATGTCCTTGAGCCGCAGGCCTTCTATCCTGGCGGCCAGGTTCGTCATCACCGGGTTCTTGATCTTCGCGTACATCGACGAGACCTTCGCCTCGATCGGCTCGTTGGGCTTTACGTAGTCGCTGCGTCCGTGGTTGTCGCCGACGAGTCTGTCCAGCAGCCGGACGTTGGGGGAGTAGCCCACACCGAAGGCGAATAACCGGGCCTTGTTCTTGTTGGCGGCCGCGACGTCCGACAGGATGTCCGCCTCTCTGGTCTTGCCCACCGTCGGCTGGCCGTCGGTCAGGAACATGACGTACGCCGGGCGATGCTTGTCCGTGCATTGGGCCATCGCTGTCGTCAGGGCCTCGTCGATGTTCGTGCCCCCGGTGGCGTTAATCCGGTCTATGCGGTCCAGGGCCTCCTGCATGTTCTGTCCGTTGATGTAGCGGAGTTTGTCGAAGATCGGATCGACCTGGTCGTTGTACAGCACGATGTTGAAGCGGTCTTCCTTGTTGAGGTTGCGGACGATGTATTGCATCGCCTGCTTGGCCTGGGCGAGCTTATCGCCGCTCATCGAGCCGCTGTGGTCGAGCACGACAACGACATCCTTGGGCGTAATGCTCGCCGACGCGTTGCGGGGGTTCGGGCTCACGAGCATCATGAAGTAGCCGTCGGTCTTCCGGTCGGGCTGCCAGGTAAGCAGCGTCGCGCCCACGTTCTCGTCGGCGGCCTTGTAGTAGAGTTGGAAGTCCGTCGTCGGCAGGACGTTCTTCGTCTCGTAGGTGGCGATGACGTGCCTGGGGCCCTTCCGGTCGGTCTTGAGGTCGTGGGTCGGTGAGTAGACGGCCGTGAGGTCGTGGTCGGTCTTCACGTCCACGCGGACGCGGACAGACTCGATGGGCTTGGCCGAGAACTTCTCGGTGTTCAGCGGATACCAGACCTCCACGAGGTCGTGATCGCGCTTGGGCAGGTTCTTGTACGTGACGATCACCTTGCAGGGCTTGCCAGGCTCCAGCGGGAAGGCCCGCGTGCGGTAAAGGCCGAAACCCGCGTACTCGAGCAGGGCGGGGTCCTTCTTTTTGCGCACAATGTCCTCGTAGATCTTCCTGGCCTCGTCGGCGCCCATGAGCCTGGCGGCGAACTCCTTGCCGTTGACGATCAGCGTCATCGAGTCGATGGCCGCGTCCGGCGGGACGGGGAAGAGGTACTCGACCTCGATCATTCCAGTGCCGGTGTTGACGAATTCCTGGTCGATGGCGACGTTGGCGACCTGGTCGCGAACGGTGATTTCGACGTGGTGGTACTTGACGGCCCAGTGTCCTCGAACCCGCAACTCGGGCCGGACCGGCACGATCATGCCGTCGGCCAGGGCTGCCGAAGCTGCCGCCAGAACCGCCAGGCTGCAAAGCATACGTACGTTTTTCATGGCTCGTTCTCCAGTTAAGCTAAGGTCTCAACTACATCATTCGACGCCCGCGGGGCGGATTGGTTCCCGTTTTTTTGGCCCGGCCCTGACGGCGGCCCTTCGCGGCGAGTTCTCATCCTCAATAGACCCTCCGAAATCGCCGAATACAAGGATGCCTCGACTTGTTCGGGCATTTGGGAGCCATGGTGCGGGCAAGAGCCATACAGAACGAATCTGTCGTGCTGCGAAGCCTTCTGGAAGTCGGTGAGAGCATGTCCGCCCTGACCGACCGCCAGCAGGTTCTCGAACTGGTCCTTCGCGAGGCCCGCCGGCTGGCCATTGCCGAGGCAGGCACGCTGTATGTCCTTAGGGAAAACCGGCTTAAGTTCGTAGCTGTCCAGAACGACCGCCTGGATATCTCGCAGGTCTCGCGGGGCCTTCTCGGCCACGAACTGCCGGTCTCGGGCGAAAGCCTCGCCGGCTTCGTCGCCATGACCGGCCTGGCGATGAACATCGAGGACACCTACTCGCTTCCGGCCGGGACGTCGTTTCGGATCGACCGCGAGTTCGACGCGGCCCTGCGGTATTCCACGAGAAGCGTCCTGGCCATGCCGCTTATCTGCCCGGGCGGCCCGTGCGTGGGGGTGCTGGAGTTCATCAACCACATCGACTCTGCCGGCAATGTCGGCCCGTTCCCTGCCGAGGGGATAGCCGGCCTGGAGTCGCTGGCCGCCATGGCGGCCGTGACGGTGTACAACCACCTGCTCCAGGATCAACTGCGGCAGGCGCACCTCGATACGATTATGCGTCTGGCCGTTGCGGCCGAGTTCCGCGACGACGACACGGGCGAGCACGTCCGCCGCATCAGCCGATCCAGCGCGATGATCGCCCGGCGGATGGGACTGGGCGAAAGCCAGGTCGAGCTTCTTCAATGGGCCAGCCCGATGCACGACATCGGCAAGATCGGCATTCCGGACTCGATCCTGCTCAAGCCGGGGCGCTTGACGGATGACGAGCGGCTTGTCGTCCAGCGGCACCCGCAGATCGGCGCGGACATACTGTCTGACCCGCAGAACGAGCTTATCGCCGTGGCCCGCGAGGTGGCCCTGTCGCACCACGAGCGATGGGACGGGCAGGGCTATCCGGATCGGCTCGCGGGCACGGCCATCCCGCTGTCCGGGCGGATCGTATGCCTGGCCGACGTGCTGGACGCGCTTATCTCCAAACGCTGCTACAAGGCCGCTTACCCGCTCGATAAGGTCATGGGGATTATCCGGGACGGTCGGGGGTCGCAGTTCGACCCGGATGTGGTCGACGCCTTTACCGACATTAGCCCCGACGTCGTCGAGCCGTACCTCAGGCCCGCCGCCGACTGAAATGCGGACGAATGGGCCGTGTGCGGCCGGATCAACGGGCCAACAAGCACCAAATCACAAGCACCAAATCACAGACAAATCCCAAGTTCCAAATGACAAGCACCAATAGACCTGGGGGCAAAGCCGCCTGGCCCACCAAACTGCCGGGTTGCGAAAGACTATTGTTCCCGGAACCCGGCGGCGCCGGCGAAGCGACACGGCTGCGGGAGTGTCTTCGTTTAGGTCATTGGAGTCTTGATGCTTGTTGTTTGTCTGGGATTTGCTGCTTGAGATTTGGAACTTGGCTTGGCCGGCGAGTTGTCACCGCCAGCCAAACGCACCCAATGGGCCGCTGGGGGCATTCTTCCCTTGCTTGCATCGCCCTGTCTTTGCAGAATGTCGCCTGAGGTAACCGATGCGCGTGGTCTATTTTGGCAGCGGGACATTCTCCGTGCCGTCGCTTCGTGCGGTTCTGGACGGCCCACACGAGGTGGTCGGCATATACACCCAGCCGGCCCGTCCGGCGGGGCGGGGGGGCCACGCGCGGCCCACACCCGTGGCCGAGGAGGCCATCTCGGCCGGACGCAGCGCCGTCGAATGCCCCAACATCAACGCCACGGATGTCGTAGCCGAGCTGCGAACCCTCCGGCCGGACGTCATCTGCGTGGTGGACTTCGGCCAGCTCATCAAACAGCCGGTGCTGGACTTGCCGCCTTTGGGCGCGTTTAACCTTCACGGTTCGCTGTTGCCGGTTCTGCGCGGCGCGGCCCCGATTCAGTGGTCCCTCATCCGCGGCCTTGAAAGAACCGGCGTCACCAGCTTCAAGATCGTCCTGGCGATGGACGCCGGGCCGATATACCTTCAAAAGGCGGTGGATATCGGTCCGGAAGAGACGGCCGAGCAACTCAAGCAGCGCCTCGCTCAGCTTGGCGCAGAGGCTGTCTGCGAGACGCTGGACTCACTTGCCGACGGCTCGGCCGAGGCGGTCGAGCAGGACCATTCCCGCGCCACGCCGGAGCCTCGGCTGCACAAGGCAGACGGACGTATCGACTGGTCCACTGCCGCCGCTACGATTCACAATCTCGTGCGAGGCGCCTGGCCCTGGCCGGGCGGGCAGGCGATGGTGAGTCGGCAGTTCGGCAAGGACGTGCCGGTTACGATCGCCCACTCGAAGGTCCTGCCCGGCCCCGCGGCCGGGGCGGCGGGAACGCTGGACGCCGAGATGGCCGTGGCGACCGGCAGCGGCCGGCTGGGCATCGAGGAAATCCGCCCGGCCGGCAAGCGGCTGATGACGTGGCTGGACTTCATTAACGGCTATCGCCTGAAGGCGGGCGATTGCCTGCTGAGTGTACAATGACAATACCAGTCCCGACAAAGACACCGCGGGACCTGGCGGTGCTGGCCCTTCGCGACCGCGACGGCAACGTCTCGGCGAACATCGAGCGCCGCGTGGCGTCGGCCGGGCTGTCGAGCGCAGACGCCCACCTCGCCTACGAGCTCGCGCTCGGCTCGGCAAGGCGGCGAGCCACGCTGGAAGCCATCGCGGGCAGCTACCTCTCCCAGCCGGGGAAACACCTGCCCGGGGCGCTCAACCAGGTCATCGCCGTGGCCATATACCAACTGGTATTCCTGGATCGCATCCCCGCCTTCGCGGCGGTCAACGAGGCCGTCGAGCAGGCCGCGCGCTTCCACCACCGCCGACAGAGCGGCTTGGTCAACGGGCTGTTGCGGACGATCTCGCGGAAAGTTTCCGAGCGGCAGCAAGGCCCCGTGCCGATTGCCGGGGACGTTATCCCCGTCGGCCCGGACAGCTTCAGGCGGTCGGAGACGCCCGTTTTCGAAGACCCGGGCGCGGACGCCGCCGGCTACCTCGCCGGGGCGTACTCGCTGCCGCGCGAACTGGCCGAACGATGGATCGACATGCTCGGCTCGCTGGAAAGTGCCATCGAGGTCGCCGCGCACGCGAACGTCCGCGCGCCGCTGATCGTCCGCGTCAACCAGGCCACCGCCACCGTCGCAGCCGTGCTGGAAGAACTCGCCTCCGCGGGCGTCGCGGCCAGGCCCCACGCAAACGGCGCGTCGATAGTGCTGGATGACATCCGGGACGTGACCTGCCTTGGGGCCTTCAGCCGCGGCGCGATTCAGCCGCAGGATCCGACGGCCACGAGCGTCGCCCTGGCCGCGGCGCCCCGGGCGGGCATGAGAGTGCTGGACCTCTGCGCCGCTCCCGGCACCAAGACGACGCACCTGGCCGAGATCATGGGCAACCAGGGCAGCATCGTGGCCGCGGACGTCTCGCAGGAGAAGATCGACCGCATCGCGGACAATTGCCGGCGGATGGGCTTCACGATCGTCGAACCGATACTGGTCGACCAGGTCGGCTCGCTCGAGAGTGGCGGCTTCGACCTCGTCCTGGCCGACGTGCCGTGCAGCAACACCGGCGTGCTCGCCCGCCGGGCCGAGGCCAGGTGGCGGTTCAGCCCCGAGGGCATCAGCAAACTCGTCGAGGCCCAGAAGTTCCTGGCCCGCGCTGCCGCCCACTTCGTCCGCCCCGGCGGCAGGTTGGTATACAGCACGTGCAGCCTCGAACCCGAAGAGAACGGCGAGATCGCCCGCTGGCTTGCCCGCAGCGAGCCGCGCGTGCGACTGGCGCGAGACGAACTGACGCTGCCCGGCGGCGCCGGCGATCCGACGGCCTGGCACGACGGCGGATATGTCGCCATATTCGAAGTGAAGTAGCGGCGGCGGCAAATGCCCAAGCCGAATGCCAAGAATGCTGAATGATAAATGCCAAATGCTCCGGTGCCGCACTCGCGAGGGGCTTATCCGAATCGAGCATGACTGACTGACATGGCGAAATCGAAAGACAAACCAGCCGGCGGCGGTGGGGCCAGGCGGATATCCAATCGCAAGGCCTTCCACAACTACCACATTGTCGAGAAGCTCGAGTGCGGCATTGCGCTGATTGGCACGGAGGTCAAGAGCATCCGTGCAGGGCAGGCGAAGATTGACGAGGGCTACGCCCGACTCCAGGACGACGAGCTATGGCTGGTCGGTGTGAACATCGCCCAGTACCCAAACGCCTCGGGGCTGCTCCAGCACGAGCCGCTTCGCAACCGCAAGCTGCTGGTGCACCGCCGGCAGATCGAGCAGATAAGGTTCCACGTCCGCCAGAAGGGCAAGACGCTGGTCCCGCTGGCGATCTACTTCAAGGCCGGCTGGGCCAAGTGCGAGATCGGCATCGCCGAAGGCAAGCGCGAGTTCGACAAGCGCGACGCGATCCGCACCCGCGACCAGAAACGCGAAATCACGCGAGAAATGCACCGCCGGAACAAGTAGTCAGAAGTTGGTAGCCGGTAGTCGGAAGCCAGTAGTCGGGAACAACCAAACGGCGGAAACCGGGAACCGAGAACACCGTTCCGGCCCCGAATCGCTGCTTCAGCGAGCAGCGCAGTCGGCGACCGGCGAAAGCCCGCGTCTTGATGTGGAGACCCGCAGTGATACTGGGACTTAACTACATAATCTGGGTGGTCCTGGTGGTGTACTTCGCCGGTATGCTGCTGCTGGGCTGGTGGAGCAAGCGTCACGCCCGGGACCGAGAGGGGTACCTGCTGGGCGGGCGCAAGTTCGGCGTGGCGATGATGACCATGCACGCGTTCGGCGCGGGGACCAATCCCGGCGATACCGGCGGCGTGATCAGCAAGACCGCCGCTGTGGGGGCCGCGGGGATATGGGTGTCGTGGATGTGGATGTTCGGCACGCCGTTCTACTGGCTGATCGCACCCATCATGCGCCGCATGCGATGCCTGACCATGACGGACTATTTCGAGGAGCGTTTCGGCCGGCCCGCAGCCGTGCTGTACACGCTTGTGGCCAGTGTGGGCATGATGATCTTCTTCGGCGGGGTCCTGCTGGCGACCACCAAGACGGTGCTCGGCATGATGGGCAAGTCCGGCCCCGAGGAATCGGAGTTGTGGTTCTTCGGCATCCTTGGCGTGATGACGGTCGTGTTCGTTCTGTACGGGTACTGGGGCGGCATCGTGGCGGCGGCGCGGACGGACATGATCCAGGGCCTGATGATCATCGTGCTGTCGTTCCTGGCTATCCCGCCCGCGCTGAAGCTGGCCGGCGTCGGCGGGCTGGGCGGCATGCGAGAGAACCTTGCCCGGGCCTCGACGGTCGTCAATGACGCGGTGGACAAGGCCCGCGCCCAACACGGCGAAGGCGACCTGGCGGGCATGCTCGCCACGCTCGAGGCCGCCAAGGGCTACGAGCCGGCCGGGACGATCCGCAAGGTGCTGGCGCTGTGGGAGACCGACGCCGCCGACCCCGCCGTCCGCGACGCCGCCCGCGCCAAGGCCGTCGCCCTGCTCAAGAAATCCAAGCCGGTCGATTACCTCAGCATCTTCAACCCGGCCGAGTTCGACTTGTTCACCGTGATCCTCCTGTGCATCGGCGCACCGCTGACCGCGCTGGCCCTGCCGCACCTGATGAGCGTCACCGCGGCGGGCAAGACCGAGTGGGAGGGCCGCGTGGGCTTCACCGGCGGGAACCTGCTCAAGCGGGTCTGCACGATCGGTTGGAGCGTGCTGGCGCTGTGCTGGCTGGCGCACCTGATAGGCAAGGGCCAGGCCACCACGCCGGACGCAGCCTTCGGCGACTCGATTCGCGCCCTGCTCTCGCCGGTGCTGCAGGGGCTGATGCTCGCCTGCGTGATGGCGGCCAGCATGTCCTCCGGCGACGCCGTCCAGGTTACGGTGGCCGGCCTGTTCACGCAGAGCATCTACCGGCCGCTGATCAACCCCCGGGCCGACGAGGAGCAGATGGTCCGTTTCACCAAGATAGTCGGCGTGCTGGTTATCGCGGTGAGCCTGGCCTTCGCGGTGGGGATGCGGAGCAGTCTGGTTCGAACGATCATCCTGTACTTCAACGTCCTGGCGGCGGTGGGCATTTCGACGGCGTTGGGCATCCTGTGGCGGCGGATGAACCAGGTGGGCGTGTTCTGCGGGACGATCGCGGCGATGGCGGTGCTGATTGCCTGCCGGGCGATCGACGGCGTGCCGAAGACGGTGACCTACGGCGGCTTCCTGGCCGCGGGCGTGGTCTTCGGTGTGCTGGGCAGCCTGCTGTCCAAACCGCCCGACCGCCAGCGCGTCGATAACTTCATCAAGAAAATCTACGTGCCCATCGGCCAGGAAGAAAAGCTGTCCCTGTCCCTGGATGAGGCCGTCCCGCCCGAGAAGCGGCTCTTCACCGGCGGCGGGTTGTTCTTGGTCAAGCCGTCGCGGCAGTCGTGGGTGGGGTTCCTGGTGACGCTGGGTATCTGCGTCGGCTGTGTGCTGGGCATGCTCGCCCTGTTGAGGATCTGACGTGAAAAGCATCGACAGGTTGAGGTGCATTCTGGCAGGCGAGCGGCCGGACCGGTTCCCGTGGATCCCGTCCATCTACGAGCACGGCCCGCGCTTGCTGGGCAAGAGCCCCGGTGAGGTCAGCCGGGATGCAGACCTGATGGCCCAGGCGGCGCTGAAGGCCTACGAACTGTACGATCACGACCTGGTGACTGTGGGGGTGGACCTGTACAACGTCGAGGCCGAGGCGCTGGGATGTCCGCTCTCGGCGGGCGAGGGCAACTCCATTCCGGGCGTGGTTTCGCACCCGCTGGCTAGCCAGGATGCTCTCGATGCGTCCGCGCTGGCGATGCCCGAGCGGGGCGAGGCGAACCGCCTGGACCTGTTGGTCGGCGCCACCGGCCAAGTCGTCGACGCGATCGGGCGGGATGTATGGGTGTACGGCTGCATGGGCGGGCCCTTCTCGCAGGCGGTGGAGTTGCGCGGGTTCGAGAACCTTATCGGCGACATGATCGACGATCCCGCGGCGGTGCGCCTGCTGCTGGACAAGACGGCCGAGTTGTCGCTCGACCAGGCCAGGCGGCTCAGCTCGCGGGGAGCGGGGGTGTATTTGTACGAGTCGTGGGCGACCTTGCCGCTGATCGCGCCGAGCATCTTCGAGCAGTTCGTCGTGCCGTACAACAAGCGCGTGATCTCGGCCGTCCGGGCGGAGTTCGACACGCCTCCGCCGGCGGTGATCATGGGCGGCGACACGGCCTTGCTGATCGACCAGTTCATCGAGGTCGGCACGGCTCTGGTGGTGGCCGACTTCAACACGGACTTCGATTACATCACGTCGAGGATCGCCGGTCGCCCGATGATCGTTCGCGGCTGCGCGGACCCGAAGATGATCGAGCGCGGCGACTGGGCGGGCCTCGCCGGCGCGCTGGCCAGGCTGGCAGCCAAGGCGGCCGGGCTGAGCAACTTCGTCTGGGGATGCGGCTGCGTGTCCTACAATACGACGACCGAAAACGTTCTCCGATTCAAGGACATGTGCCTGCAAGCCGGGCGCCGCTAGCGATCCGCCTCGTCGTCTTCGGCCACCTGCTCGGGCGCTGCCGCGCCGGAGGCCTTTATCGCTCGATGGAAGCACCACAGCAGGCCGCCGATGAGCAGGGTGGCCATGGCTGTCAGCATCACGTAGGAAACCCACGACATCTCCGGGGACGCCGCGGGCATGGGCGCGGCCGGGGCTGTCGAAGCGGCTGGCTCAGCAGGGGAGCCGGCGCCGTGCAGGACGATCATCATCGGCATCGCCAGGCCGCCTGAGGCGCCGATGGCCATCACTCCCAATCCCGCGGCCGCTCTGGCAAGGGCGCTGGGCCTCTTCCGCGTGGCCTCGGCCTTGGCGACGGTGGCGCCGCCGATCAAGGTAGCCAATACGGCTGTCCCGGCCGCGACGGCGACCGCTATCAAGACTAGTTTCGCGGCGACCGTCGCAGCAGCGGTGTCCGACGTCAACGGCACCTGCCTGGCGCCGGCGAAGCTGTAAACTATTGCTCCCACGGCCACCAGGGCCAGCAGCGAGCCGACAGCCCCGGCTGCCCGGCCGAGACGGGCCTGGCCAGGCTTGTAGGCCGAGTGCGTGTCCGCCCCGGGTGATCGGATGAAGCTCAGCGCGACCGACAGCGTGGGCGCCAGGATCGCGAAGCCCAGGCCCACGACCACCGGCCAATTCAGATCGCCGACCTCGTCGTGGAAGAAGCCGCCGCTGGCGGAGGCCTTCTCCAGCAGCGACCAGACGAACAAGGCCGTCAGGATGATGGGCGCGAAGTAGCGGATGATGAAGTCCCACCACCGGCCTATCTTCCAGTCGCTCAGCTCGTTTGCGTGCTCCCGCAGCCGGCCTATGCGGTACGTCCACCCGAGTGTGACGCACTCCAGCAGACCCAGCAGCGCAATGCCTCCCCACGAGCTGTTGATGAAGTCGTCCATGGACCCCAGCCAGCTCAGCCCGCCGCGGGTGCAGTAGACCAGGCCGATGCCCAGGCCCACAAGGCTCAGGCCGATCAGCGTGCGGTTGCGGTTCCAGCCGGTCTTGTCGATCAACGATGCCAGAACGCTCTCGGTGATGGAAAAGGCCGAGTCTATGCCAAGCGTCAGAAGCGCGATGAAGAATATCGCCCCGAACCATGCCGAGTACGGCAGTTGGGCCAGCGCGTAGGGAAACGCCACGAAGCTCATTCCGGGCCCGCTGGCGACGACCTTTTCGACGGGTATGGGCTGGCCGGCAACCTGAGTCGCGTAGCTCATGCCGCCCAGGGTGGCGAAGATCGCCACGCCCGCGATGAAGCTCGTGCCCATGTCGGCCAGGCCGATGATTGTCGCGTTGTTGTTGATGTCGCTTTTGCGGTGAAGGAAGCTCGCGTAGGTGATCATCACGCCGAAGGCCAGGCTCATGGAGAAGAACATCTGCCCGAACGCCCACCGCCACGTCTCGGGCTTGAGAAGCTCCGACCAGTTAGGTTCGAGGTAGAACGCAAGCCCCCGGCCAGCCCCCGGCAGGGTCAGGCCGCGAATGGTCAGGATCAGCAGCATTATCCACGGCAGCGGGACCGTCAGCAGCACGACCTTCGAGACCGCCTTGACGCCGCGGAAGATGCACAGGTACATCAGCACCCAGACGGCGATCAGGCTCCAGACTATCGGCATCCGAAGGGCGCCCAGCGCCCAGCTCTTGGTCCCGCCGTCGATGTCCTTCTTGGCCCAGACGTTCAGGTAGGTGTTCTCGAAGTACTCCCCGGCCTTGGTCACGCCCTCGACGCCCTTGCCCGCCCAGGGCAATTCCCCGCCGCTGAAGATGCCCTCGACGCAGGCGATCAGGTAGCTCAGGCACCACGCCAGGATCACCGCGTAGTAGGTGATGATGATGAAGCTCAGGATCGTTCCCCACCAGCCGATGGGCTCGGTGCGGCGGCTGGCGGCGCGGAAGGCGTTAGGCGCGGCCCGCTGGGTCATGTGGCCTAGCGAGAACTCGAGGATCAGCAGCGGGATTCCGATGAGCCCCATCGCCAGTACGTAGGGGATGAGGAAGGCCCCGCCGCCGTTGGCGTAGACCTTGTAAGGAAAGCCCCACAGGTTGCCCAGCCCCACGGCCGAGCCGACGGCAGCCAGCACGAAACCGGATCGGCTGCCCCAGTTCTCCCGCTGCTCTTCGAGAAGGTTGTCCGTCATGGGCGAAATCCTTGCCAAATCCCAAATCCCAAATCCCAAATCTCAGATCTCAAATCTCAAATCTCAGATCCAAGATGCCAATCTCCACATCTGAAATCTCAGATCTTAAATCCAAAAAAACTGCTATTGGCGGCGATGCGATGTGCTGGATCGACGGCGTGTATGATGTTCCATCGACCCGCCCGCGACAAGCACTTTCTGGGGGTCGCACGCCGCGTGGGCGCAATGGACATGCCGGAAATGCGGAAATATCCCGGCCGGTGCGACGACTAACCAACCGAACAGCCGGGAGTTTGAGCCCCGACGGCCCCGGGCCCCGTCCGCGGGCGGCGGCACTTTGCGGAATCTGTGAAGATTCGCAATTGCCGACGGCGCGATCGGACGGTATGTTGTGTCGGGGCAGATCCGGTAGCGGCCCGGCGCGGCCGGTTCGGCGCACCTGCGCCGGCGGGCGTGTTGGCAGACAATTGAGACAGGGAGTCCAGCCATGGCGGAATGGTGGAACGGTCTTGAGGCACTCAACAAGTTCTTCTACGGCGGAGCCGGGTTCTTCACGCTGATCTTCGTCTGGCAGTTCGTGGGCATGTTGATCGGCATGAGCCACGGCGGGGACCTCGACGTGGACGGCGGCGACGTGGACATGGACATGGACACCGACATGGACATGGATGCCGACGGCATCGACGGTGGCGCCGAGAGCACGGCTGCGTTTCATATATTCAGCGTTCGGGCGATACTGGCCTTCTTCACGATGTTCACCTGGGCCGGGGCGTTGTACATGGACGCCGGCAAGACCATCAGCGGAAGCATAATCCTCGCATTCGCCTGGGGCGTTGCCGGCTGGGTGGTTGTGGCGCTGCTGCTGCACTGGCTCTGCAAGCTTGCCGAGAGCGGCACCCGCCGCCTGCGGACTTGCGTCGGCCAGCCCGGCACGGTATACATGGACATCCCCGCCGGGGGCCAGGGCGAGGTC
>JAUWQU010000144.1 GCA_030610965.1 Phycisphaerae bacterium | reverse complement strand
TGGATTGCTCACATTCGACATATCGGCAAAATACCGACTTTTCAGACAGAGCTTAGTACTACAGTCGCGCATCATGGTTCTCTCGCTCGGTAGTGGCAATGTCGGGCGATGGCTTGGTGGCGGCGCCGCCAGGTGGACCAGTCCAGAAGGCGTTGAAGGTCCTGTTCGGCAGCGGTGAGGACGGCGAGGAACAGACGGCGGACTTCAGGAACGCTCAGCGGGATCAGTCTGGAGCCCCCTTTTGAGCCGACGCAGTGTTCATCTCCGATGTGGCCGCTTCGACACGCGTGGCGGCCGGGAAGGCCATCGCCAGCATCGACAACGTGATGTGGCGATACCAGCCATGCCACGAGCGAACCTCGTATTCGTCCAGCCCGGTCTCCTGCTTGCGACGTCTCGAAGCAGCACTCGACGGACCAACGCTCACCGGCGGCGACAGCCAAGTCAGCCTTCGTTGCAGCGGCCGGAGAAAGACAAAAGTAGTACGCCAACTCATCGGGCTTGGCCATGCTTCGTCGCGCCAGCAGCCAATGAACCAAGCCGTCATCGGTCGGGCAGCCGAATCGTTGAGCCGTCCAGTCGTAACGCCGCGGGCCCTTTGCTCCGTCACCGACGCTGTGGCCGAACCACGCACGAGCGGGCGTGTCGGCGACAATCCGATCGACGCGTTGTCGACCGGCCGATTCGGTCCACAGCCGCAGGTCGCAACGAACGCACACCACGTAGGGCTGTTTGTTCGACTCGAGAAAACGCCTGAATGTACTGTCTGATCCGTATACCTCATCCGCCAGCACCCATCGCGGACGAAGACCGGCCGACCGGGCTCGCGCGATCATTCGCTTCGCCAATTGCGGCTTCGTGGCAAACGCGACCCCTGGCGGAATCGACGCCTCGTCGCGGCGGACAACGTCGTCACACCATGTCTTGGGCAGGTAGAGTTCGCGGTCGATCAGTGTCCGCCCGCCTGAGCCTGTCAACACCAGGAACACGCCGATCTGACAGTTCTCGATCCGGCCGGCCGTCCCCGAGTACTGCCGTTGCACGCCGGCTGACTTGAGGCCCTTCTTGAGAAAGCCCGTCTCGTCGACGACCAGCACGCCGGGTTCGTCGTCCGCCAACAAATGCTCGCGGGCATACCTTGTCAACACGTCGCGAACGTCGTCGGCGCTCCAGACGGCTCGATCGAGTAGCCGCTGCAACCCGTGCGACGTCTGGTCGCCAAGATACTCCGCCAGTTGCCACATGTTCTTTCGATCCACCCGCCCCAGCAACCCGTGCAGGTATCCCTCGGCCCGCCGACGAAGATCCTTGCGGCCAAAACATGTCGCCACCCGCCGACACAACTCGTCGAACTGCTCCGCCCACCCCGACACCGCCGCCGCATCCATGCTCATTGCCAACGCTCCCAACCGAAACGATCTGTCCCGGTAAAAATACTATCGGCTAAATATGATGCGCGACTGTAGTACTAGGCAAGCCGACTAAGGCGACAACGTGTCCCGGAGATGGCGTGATTGCCTCGCTCCGGAGCAGGAAACGTACTTGCGGACCTCGCAGTTCGGGGTAGAATTGTCAGGAAGGCCCACGAGCGGTGGGCGAGCGGCCATTTGACGACAGCAAGATTCGCAGTAGGGACCGAGTGACGGCGGGAGCCGCTTGGGTAAAGCGGCAAGCATGGCAGCTTGGCTTTGCCCGACTTCGGTTCTGTTGGCCCGGCAGGGCGGCCCTCATTGTTCTTCTCTGTGAAAGGCGTTGGCCATGGAGTCACCAGTTGTTTTCATCAGCTATAGCCACGACTCAGACCAACACCGAGAGATGGTCTTGTCGCTCGCCGAACGGCTGCGCGATGACGGCTATGAAAGCCGTATTGACCAGTACGTCAATGGCACTCCTGATGAGACATGGCCGCGATGGATGATGAACCAGCTGGATGAAGCTGCGTTTGTGCTGATGGTCTGCACGGAGACCTATTACCGGCGTTTTCGTGGCCGCGAAATGCCGCCAGCAGGCAGAGGCGTAGACTGGGAAGGGGCGATCATCACTCAGCAAGTATATGATTCCTATAGCCAAACACCTCGCTTTGTTCCTGTGCGATTTGCCCCCAATCGTGAGAACTTCATCCCGGAACCGCTTCGCGGGAGGACGTGCTACACTCTGAACTCTCAGGCAGAATATGAAGCGCTATGCCGTGTCCTTGACGGCGTTGCCGGCGTCGAGCCCCGCCCGGTAGGGAAATGGAGACGCAGAACTCGTCGTCACGGAGAATCGCTGTGTTTCGGGGATGAGACCCGGTCTCCCTCCAAGTGCGCTGGTGACGTTCAGCCAGACCTCAGCAATCTTCCGGGCGAAAAGCGGAAATCTCTCGCTGCGGGACGGCCACCGCAATTCGCCTGTATTGGCGGCGGGACTTATACCGTTGGGGTCGACGTCGAGGGTGTTCAGCCCCTTCTGAGACGTTTTCTCGTGTCAGACGCTTGGGGGCGCCGCATGCTTCAACGCCGGCCGCGACCTCTACACACAGACCCTTTTCGCATTTCACAGACCTGCGTGACAAATGCAGAGTTCTGGCCATTTGTGCGGGAGAACCCTGTGTACTGGCCCTGTCATTGGGGACCTCAACCGTCCGGCAGATCTGCCGAGCCGTTCACTTCACACATCCGAGATATGCCCGCTGTGAATATCACGGTCCAAGCAGCACGCCAGTACTGCATCTGGGCGCACGCTCGTTTGCCATTCTGGTACGAGTGGGAAGTGGCTGCTGCCGGTTGCGCAAGACTGGCATATCCATGGGGGAATGCCTATGAGCCAGCGCGGTGCAACGGTTGCGAATCAGGCAGGGGAGAGTTGGCTCCGGTGGGCGCATATGGAGATGGCAATTCGACGTTCTCCGTTGCCCAGATGTGCGGCAACGTGTTTGAGTGGGTTGTTGGCTTATTGGATCACGAGTTTGAGCTGCGCGGCGGCAGTTTCATGGTGCCATGTGAGATATGGGGACTGACCTACGCCTTTCGCGAAGAGTCCGTCCATTATTCAGCGGCCGACGTTGGGTTCCGCGTTGTGTCACTGCGACCCAGGGCAGAACACTGATGGGAGAGACGACCACAATGCCAGGAATAATCACGTATAACGGACAGCCAATTCCGGTGTTAGCGTTCTACAGTATCCAGGGTGGCGTCGGCAAATCGACCCTCGCGCGCAAACTCGCCGAGTTGGTGACGCGAGCCACTGACGGAAGCGGTAGGCATCCGAGCGTCCTCTTGGTCGACCTTGACGTTGAGGCCCAGGGGCTCTCCTATCGGCTGGGACAAGGCGCCATGACCCGCACCGGCACTGTCCACGAGGCCATCGCAACACAGAATCCCAACGTAGCTTCTGCCCAGAACGTGACAGCATCTGTATCACTAGCAGCAGCCAGCGGCACACAGCGAGGCCAACTCTATCTGCTGCCGGCAGCGCCTCCCGACGAGACTAGGTTCCTTGACGTCATAAGGCAGATCGATGGCCCCGAGTTGCTCCAGCTACTGTCTGACACAATCAACCGCATTGTTGAGATGAATTCTATCTCCTGCGTTGTAATCGACTGCGCGCCGGGGGCCATGCCCTATTCTGCGGCGGCGGCCACAATCGCGGATGTGCCGCTACTCATCGGCCGAAACGAAGATGCTACGTACCGACAGATCCATGTCCAGGCCAAGCGATTCCAGGCAATCTATCCGCAGTTTGAACCAGCGAGACAACATGTCGTGATAAACGCAGTCTCAGTCCGTGACTACTATAAAGAGAACGCCAAGAAGTACGCGATTGCCGACTGGATTCCGCTCACCAGTGACGTCATCCATGAGACAGAAGGTCTAGTGAATATTGAGTCGCTACGGATGCTATTGTTTGAGAACTATGTGATCGATCTGATCAAGAAGTTCCTCATAGGGCACGACAACCTGATACCCCATGCCCACGACGTTCTCCCTGAGAAATGGATGAAAATGTTGGCAAAACTGCCGAAGGTGGCGGAAGCGCCTCGCATGAGACGCTATCGTCTTGCGGGACGTCTTGGAGTATTGGCTGGTATCACCATGGTCATCTGTGGGGTCATTGCATTCCTGGTCCGTGATCTTGAGGCGTTCTCAGGGCATGAGTCGAGCATCACAACTGCGGGCTTCGCGCTGTCAATAGGTGGTGTTGTCGCAGCAGTAGCCGGGTTCTACTCGATGGCAAATCGCGCTCGGCTCGAACGGGCAGCACACGAACTCTCGCAGGGCGGACCAGACGAGGTGGTCAAGCGATTGAGGAAGGAGGAGTCGCACCGCAAGCTGCTGGAAGAGATATTGGGATTAACCGAATCGATTCGCACCGCCAACTCGTAGTCCGCGCGATGCGTGGGTCTGCATTCTTTGGGCCGCCCTTTACACCGAGGACAATCTGGGGAGATGTGGTATGTCTGTTAGACCGATGAAGCTCCTGGTCTTTGTTGGAATCTATCTGGCCATCGCAGTGGCCGTTACATTCTGGGCAGTGGGGTCGCTGAACCCGATCAGCGTATACGGAGGCGATAGCCTGACCGCGAAGATCATCGTGACTCTCATGGCGGCGCTGGCGGTGGTGAGCATCCTGGTCCTCGTACAAGTATTGCTCATGCGCGCCGCGCTTCGCGCCAGCACTGGACGCAATCCAGATGATCTTCGGTGTCCGGGTTGTGGGCATCCGTTGTTGCGTTTCGCCGAATCCCACGGCGCGCCAGTTGTCTGTGTGAGGTGCAGGCGCGCATGGCACTGGCGTTGCTTCTGTCGTGAGAACCCGAATGGCCCGGGTCGACTTGCCCAGCTGTCGCCATGCGTGATCTGCCAGAACGAGTCTGAAGACTCGAAAACACCTGATTTCGAAGCGCTGTAAGCCACTTCGGAAGCGAGAAGCCAGACTTGCTCCGCGGTTTGTTCGGGTCTGCCATCGGATTGGCCGCATGGCTTCCCGTCGGCATGCCCTTCGGCCGTGACCGCCGCGGCGCGACAACGGAAGCTAAGACTTGCAGGTGGCTGCAGGGATCCGGGGCAAGGCCACGCCAACCGCACGCGGTTACGACCGCTCAGTTGGCACAACCACCTGATAACCCGAGCCCACGGTTCTCTCCTTGGAAGAGAGACTTTGGGCCAGAATAGGCGGATCGGCGGCTGGGAATAATGCTCCGGTTATCTCTCTCGGTGGGTCGGAGACACTGCCCAGGGAAGGTGCGAATCGTAACCACTTGGCGTAACTGGCGTAGAAATCGAAAACGCCGCCGAGGTCTCTCGACGGCGTTTCGCGTTAACCGTGGGGCCGCTTATTCCGTTATTCGGCGAATTCACATCCGAAGTGCAACACGACGGATAAAACATAGGACACCGCGGGGAGGTCTCCGTAGATTGAGGTCAACCACGATCTTCAATCGAAAGGAGCCGCCGCGATGTCCTACCGTCATCTTACACAAAAGGAACGCTATTTCATCTATCACATGAGAATGGCCGGCTGGTCGCCGACGAAGATCGGCCGCACCATCGGCCGGCCGTGCTGTACCATCACACGCGAACTCAAACGCAGCACAAGCCCGCACTGGGACCACTATCTTGACGACTACGCCCAACGCAAGGCCGCCCAGCGACGTCGAGGGGCATGCCGTCGGCCTTGCACCGGCGATGCTGAACTGATGGCGTACGTCCAGCGTAAGATCGAAGCCAACTGGTCGCCCGAGCAGATCGCCGGACGCCTGGCGACGGCACCGCCAAAGGCCCTGGCCGGCAAGACAATCTCGCACGCGACGATTTACCGATGGCTCTGGGCATGCCCCGACCGATCTGAACGCCTCAAGCCCTACCTTCGCATCGCCTGCAAAAAACGCCGCAAACCCTACGGAAAGCCCTCCAAACGCGGCCAGATTCCCAATCGTGTGAGCATTGACGACCGGCCCGAGGTCGTCAACGAACGCAGCCGCCTGGGCGACTGGGAGGGCGACACGGTGGTCGGCAAAGGACGCAGCGGATACGTGCTGACCAATGTCGATCGCGCCAGCCGCTACACCGTGGCGCGAAAGTTGGATCGCCCAACCGCCCAGGCCGCCGATTAAGCTTGTCCCCATGCGCTAGACAGATTCCGGCCTGGAATAAGGTGGAACCATCGCCATGGGTAACGTTCCCGCTGCTGGTGCGAAGGGCGCCCGAAGGGCGACCGGAGCAGCAGCAGCGACCGCGGCGACGGAACACCCGACGCCTGTCTTGATGATACATTCTCGCTCTGGGCTGACAAGGACCTTTCGATCCGCAGCCGATGCTTCCAACCCATACACGTTCGCCGGCGTCCGCCGACCCAGGCTGCGATGACGACGCTGATGATTGTAGTACGCGAAGTAACGCTCCAGGCCAAGCCGCGCCTCGGCGGGCGTCTCGTAGTCCCGCAGGTACACGTCTTCGTACTTCACCGTCCGCCACAGACGTTCGACCATGATGTTGTCGAACACGCGGCCCGCGCCGTCCATGCTGATCGCGATCCCGGCCTTGCCCAACACGCCCGTGAACGCCTCGCTCGTGAACTGGCTGCCCTGGTCGGTGTTGAAGATCGCCGGCCGCCGACCAGACGATAACGCCGCCTGCAATGCCGTCACGCAGAAGTTCGCCTCCATCGTGTTGCTCAACTCCCAACTCAACACGCACCGACTGAACCAGTCCATCACTGCCACCAGGTACGCGAAGCCGCGATACAGCCGGATGTACGTGATGTCCGCACACCAGACCTGGTCCGGTCGGACAATCTCCAGATTCCGCAGCAAATACGGGTATTTCACATGCTCCCGGCATGGCTGCGACGTATCCCGACGCGGCCGCGGGTACACCGCCTGAAGGCCAAGCGTCTTCATCAGCCGACGAACCCGCTTGGGATTCACCTGCACCTTGAACTGCTCGGCCAATGCGTCAGTCATGCCGCCGCAGCCCAGGTTGGGCCGCTGTGTGTACAGCCAGTCGATCGCGTTGAGTCCGCCGGAGGCGGATTCAAACGCCGCGGCCGTCGGGTCACGATGCGGCCGGTAGTACAGGCTGCTGCGGGACAGCGAGAGCAACTCGCACTGGCGAACCGCCGGGACGGCCTTATTGTCGCGTTCGATGAGCATCCGTTTGGCCTCAGTCGTCAATGCCAAGCTGTCGAGCTTTTTTTTTCATCCACTCCAGTTCCACCTGGAGCTTGCCGACCTGCTCGTACAGCCGCGACTCGTGGTCCTCGGCGGCCTTGGCGTCCGCCGCCTTCCGGCGGCCGAACACCTCCGGCATCGCCTCCAGAACCTGACGCTTCCATTCGGTGATCTGGTTGGGATGAACGTCGAACTGACCGGCCAACGCCGCCAGCGTCTTCTCCTCCCGCAACGCCGCCCGAACCACACGAGCCTTGAACGCCGCCGTGAACCGCCTTCGCTTCTTGCCCGCCATCTCGTCTCCTTCCTGAGCCACAACAACCCATTCTACACGGAGACGATTCCACCTTAAACCAGCGCCCAGTTTCCGGGGACAAGCTCAACCTTCCCATCATGGCGATGCGAAATGTTTCGCTGCATCGATCGAAGATACTCCGAAGGCCTGGGCCCCTGCGCCTCGGCGCCAACAGCCGCTTGAACAAACACCGTGCACAATAAACCAGCCACCAATACTGCGGTCGCTATCCTGGGAGATTGCATTTTCCAGCCTTTCGTTGTATCAAGGTTACGAAACCGTTCACAGTTTGATAGAGCGGGCACTGCCCGCCACGAGTGCTTCATGCCTTGATTGATGGGCGGAAACCGCCCGAAAACCGCCTTGTGTCGCCCCTTCGGGGCTTTAACCTTGGGGCGATCGTGTTCCGGGGGCTCACGGCTTCGCCTTCCGGCTATGCCGCGACAAGCACGCCCCCGGCTAATCCGCCGCGGCGGATCGCCCCGTCGGGGCTTATACTATGCGCACTAAGTTAATGCGCTAGCGCATAGGGAGCCCTACAGACCGACTGGTAATCGGCGAG
>JAUWQU010000593.1 GCA_030610965.1 Phycisphaerae bacterium | reverse complement strand
CCGGAATGCGGCAGTTCAGCAGGCGATGATGCTTTTTATTGCGGATTGCGGATTCAATCGGGACAAACGTGAATCCGCAATCCACTTTCCGCGATGGAAGCTTCCGCACGCTGCCGACAGAACTACACGCGCCGCCGGTGCGGGGGAAAACCGGGAAAAACAACACGCGCGTTGACTTGCGGGCATACGCCGGGGGAGAATCTTCGGACACACTGATCCCGGGGTAAGGCGTGGACGAACATCAGCGGCAATTGATCGAAGGAGCCCTTTCGGGCGACGCGGACGCGTGCGGCGCGCTGTACGACGCCAACGCGCGTTGGGTGAAGGTCTACTTGCTCCGCAGCGGCTTTACGCAGGCCGACGCCGACGACCTGGCCCAGGAGACTTTCATCCGGGTATTCCGCTCGCTGGCGACTTTCGACGCCGGACGCGGGGAGTTTCGGCCGTGGCTTGCGGCCATCGCACGCAACGTCGCGCGCAAGCGATGGTCCGCCCGCAAGAGGCCGGAGAACTTCGACCCGGAACTGGCGGAAGAAATGCTGGCCGGGCCGGACGATCCTCACGGCTCGGCCGAGGTGCGAGAGGAAATCGACGCCGTCCGTCAATGCGTGCAGTCCCTGCCGGACGACTTGCGGCGAGTGGTTAGCCTGCGGTACGTCGATGGCCTGACCACGCGAGGCATCGCGGCCGAGGTACGCCTCGCCGAGGCGACCGTCCGCCTGCGAATCGAAGATGCCCGCCGCCGGATCGAGCAGTGCCTCCGCGGCAAGGGCGTGGTGGAATAACCCGTCGGCGCCCGATTGAACTGCGCACCCGGGCCGCGGATGGGATACTGTAATATGGAAGCCGGAAATATGTTGAGGCCTGTTCGCTTCAGCGAGTAGCGGCCCGACCCCGATGTGCGTCGGGATCGGGAGTAGTCGTCCGTTATCTGAAGCCTGTAGCATGAGGCGATGATCGACAAACCAGACAACCAGACCGACCGCATGGAGCGGATGCTCCGGCAGTGGGGCGCCGACGAGGCCGAGCGCAACGCCACCCCGCCGGCGATGGGCGGCCTTGCCGATCCGCCCGCCCGCAGGGCGTCCGCGATGCGGAGCGTGCTGCGCTGGGCGCCTCTGGCGGCCGCGGCAATACTGCTGGTGGCGGCGGGCGTGGTTTTACACACGGCTCCATTTGCCGAGCGCCCGCGGGCGCCGGTGGCGGCCGACCGCGCGGCGCAGCCGCCGCCTGCGATGCCGACTACGGCCCCGTCAGGCAGCCAGACCGACGACGATCGCCGCCGACAGTTCGAGAAAGAGGCCGCGGACCTCCGCGGGCAGCTTGCGGCCGCCAATGCGAAGGTGGCGGAACTGACGGGCATCGCAGCCGACGCGGGCAAGCTGCGGGGGCAGCTCGACGAGTTGCGCACACAGCACGAGGCGAAGGTGGCGCAGTTGGTTGCGGCGTCAGAGGCCGAGCAGCGAAAGGCCCGGGACCAGGCCGGGCAACTCGAAGCGGCGAAGCTCAAGATCGCCGAATTGGGGGCCGCTCGTCGCGTGCTTCAGGCGGCCGCGGACGAGGGCGGCTTGGCCAAGCAGCAGGTGGCCGATCTGCGAAAGCGCCTGACCGCCGCCGCGAATGAGCTGACCCGTCGGCGAAAGGCGGCCGAGGCCGTGGAGGCGAAGCTCGCCGAGGCCCGGCTGGAATCTCAGCGAATGGCGGTGCGGCATCGAGAGATCGTCGATGCGTTCCAGCGGACTTACCTCGCCTCCGTCGCGCCGGGGCAGACCGGGCTCGAGGCCCGCAAGACCGCCGTCCGCGCGCGGCAAATGCTCGATCGGCTGGCCAAGCTGTCCGGTGACGTAAGGAGCGAGAACACGCGCCAACTGCTCGACCGCCTCGATGCCGTACTGACCCGACTGGACCTTATCGACGCGGATCGGGCCGGCGACGCCCAGTCGTTCGCGCGCTTGCTCGGCCAGGGCGATCTCGAACGGCAGATCGAGGCCGCACTCGCCGCCCCGGGCCAGGCCAAGGACGTCAAGAACTGGCTCTTCGAGGCCAAGCTCATCCTGACCGGAGGCGCCAATGCGGGGTGATCTACGAGCGAATCTCGCACCATGGTTGTCCGTCGCGGCCGCGGCGGCGGCTGCCGCACTGACGGCTGGGGGATGTGCGATGGAGTCTCGCGGGCCTTGGCTGCCGCGTCCGGCGGTTATGAATGCCCCGCCGGCTCCGGTGGCGCGTATGGAAAGCAAGGCCATCGACGAAGGCGTTGGGCTGGTCGGCGAGCGGCGATACGCCGAGGCCGAGATGAAGTTTCGCCGCGTCGAGGTATGGTTCCAGGCTGAAGGCGACAAGGCCCGCGCGGCTGAGTGTTTGTTCTGGATCGGCTTCTGCCGGGAAAAGCAGGGCCGTACCGTCGAGGCTCGCGGGCAGTACGACAAGCTGATCCGCGATTATCCCGGCACGGCCGCCGCTCGCCAGGCGACCGAGCGAATGGGAAGGTTGCCGGCAGAGCCCGCGCCCACACCGCCCAAAGGGAACTAAGGACCAAATCGCAAGCACCACGTATCAAACAAGGGCCGAATCACAAACACAAAGTTCCAAACAAAAGCCCGCGCTCGCAAGCTCAGAACCCGAACACTGCCCCGCTTGTTTGTTATTTGAGATTTGTTATTTGGCCCTTTTTCATCTCTTCAAGGGGCCAGGCCGGCGTGCAGGTCCTTGACCTTCACCTGCGGTTTGGCCTTGAAGGGGTTGTACAGCGGATCGCCGAGCAGCATCATTTGCCAACTGGTGTGGGGTATCGTCCGCCAATAGCATTCGGCGATGGTGTACTGTCCGGTCATAAGCATCGCCATGAACTCGGTGGGGTTGGGAAAGGCCGCCAGCAGCGGCTCGCCGACGGCGCCCAAGGTGGCGGCCACGCCGTTCTGGATCATCTTGACGCACCACTCGTTGCTCTGCGGATTGCGCAGGCTGACGGCCTCCCAACTCGCGACGTGCCATCCGACGGCGCCTGGCTTCCACGCGAACGCATCGACGTATTTCTGCAGGCTGTACCAGCCGGCGTACAGGGCGGCATTGGGGCAGGCGCCTTTGCCAAAGAGGGTGGGCCCGGTGTCCAGGACGACCTTCATTGCCGAGTGCCGGCGGGCGAAATTGGCAAGGGCGTTGAGCTTGGCGTCATAGGCGCTTCGGGCCTGGGCCGTCAGTATTGACGGCCCGCCGGCGTCGACATACAACTCGCCGGTAAGGCCCGTCTTCTCGACCTTGCTCGAATCCTCGATCATGCGGGCGACGTCGGCGCGGCTGGGGCCGTCGAGGCGGGAAACCATCAGCGGCCGCGCGACCTTGAGGCTTGCTGGCAGCTTCGCGCGCCAGTTCAGCGGGTTCTGGGCCGGGCCGTGCAGGGAGTACTTCCCCCAGTGCAGCAGGGCCAGTTCGCTGTCGCCTCCGGCGGCCATGGATTTGTGCATCTCCTTGACGCTCTTGAAGCCGTCGATCTTCACCG
>JAUWQU010000145.1 GCA_030610965.1 Phycisphaerae bacterium | reverse complement strand
CTGCAAGAGCGTTGTCCGGCAGGCGTCGACACTGCTCGATGCATCTCCCGGGGCACCCAACAAGTTCCGTGTGTTGGGGATCCTGTTTCAGGGCCAGAAACGACTGCTCGGCTTGGAGATGAGTGAGAAGAATCGCAAAGCCCTCTTCGAGACGTGTACCAAGCTGTCGAAAGCGCCTGACGAATACATTGAGCTTCGACTGGATGCCAACCTGCTGCTTTCTGAGAGAGACTTGGCGGAAGCAGATGCCAACGTAACCGAGAGGGTCAACGCCCTCAAGGAGATCATTGAGAAGTACCGAGATACCCCGGCTGAGCCGCGTAGCTTGGTGATTGCCTCCCTTATTGCCACAAAGCTTCATGCATTTGATCTTGCGGCGGACATTCACAAAGAGTTGGCCCGAAGTTCCCTTGGTGGGGATCACCAAGTCATTGCGTTCAGACGAAAAAGCTTTGCCGCCAACCACGTTGACGCGGTCTTCAGCGGGACATACGAAAGCGCCGATGAAGCGTCTGTTACGTTCCCGTCCGATCGGCTGGGGCATCAGTACCTGGTGGTCTTCTGGCCCTGGGCTTCAGAGCAATGCGACGTATTCCTCAGTCGCATCAGGGAGCAGCAGGAGCGGTTTCCGGGCAGGTTCGAGATATATAGTTTCAATCTTGACGAAATGTCGGATGCCGGCAACAGCATTTTGGACCGGCTGGGAGTGAAGTGTACGGCGCTACGCCTCCCGGGCGGCAGGCGCAATATGGCGTATCGGGCGTACGCGCGCGGATCCAGTAGCGGTCTTTGTCAATGCACAGGGGCATGTGTCACTGCAGGAAAGGTGGAAGGTGCCATGGCCGGCGCCCAAGCCGGCACGAGGGAAGGAGGTGGCGGATCCGGGTCCGGGACTTGGGAAGTGGCTCGATGACGAAAGGTACGTCGCACAGTTGAGGTCGCTGTTCATCGGCGACTTTCTGGTAGCCGAAGCAGGCGCGTCGCGTGCAGCGAAAGGGCGGCAGGCGTCTGTAGCAGCGCCGTTGGACGGCGCTTCCATTGCGGAAGAGACTCTCCAAGCGATCCAGTCCTGCTTCGTGCTGCCGCCGCTGCGCTACCGGCTTACACGCGAGGCGGAGGTGAATGGTTATCGGAAGGCGGAGAAGCTCTGTGCCGCCGCCGTCAAGCGGCACCCCGCCGCTGCGGATCGCTGGAGGGTGCGCAACCGGAGGATCATCGCGCTGATGGGCATGTGGAACCTGGCTCGCGAGCCGCGGCATCTGGAAGAAGCCGTCAAGGAGGCAAAGGCGGTGCTTGCCACGGAGTTGCCGTCCGGCGCGGACGTCGTCGCGCGGTTTTGTCTTGCGAAGGACGCATTGCGGAGGGGGGATACCGACCCCGAAACGCTGCTGAGAGGTCTTATTGACGCCAATGGCGGGGACAAGGCCGCGGCAACGGCGCTCGCCGCCGCGGCTGTACTCGCGATCGAAGCCAACGCGGAAGCTCTGTACCAAGAGTATCGCCAACGACTCCTGAGTCTCAGCGATGAGGATCATCCCGAGCTATGGCCGGTGCTCTCGTTCATCCGTGACCGCCATCACGACTATCGGCTGTTCTGGGGCAATCTGGGGCGCTGGGGCTATACAAGAGAACAGCGATACAAGGTCAGGTATGTTATATCCGGAGGCGGCGCACCCCAGGAAAGCAGCCGCGTGCTGGTGGCGAGGCTCAAGGGGCTCGACGGGCAAGAGTTGAGGATTCCCCAGGACCTGGCAGGAAAGATGACGGGCATCGTTTTTGTCGAGCCCCCCGAGGAAGAGTCAGACCGCGGCATTTGTGTGAGGCGATTGAAGGATTTCGCCGATCAATTCTCGAAACAGGGCGTGCCGGTCATCGGGGCATTCCTTTCCGAGGACATAGACACCGTGAAGGCACTGGTCGAGGACTGTGGCGGGTCGTTTCGGGCGGCCATGGTGCCTGGTGGTCTCAGGAACCCGCTGGTGCGGCGACTGGGAATCCTGTCGGCTGATCGGATGCCGAACCCGTTTCTGCTTCACGGCGACGGCACGATCGCGTGGTGGGTATCAGGCCTTACCTATCCGGTGGAGCTGACCAGTATGGAAGGGGCTGTTTCCGCCTCCATTGGGATCAACATAGAGAAGCTGAGGACCGATCGTGCCTTCGAGGCGCTGAAGCAGGGAGGTTTCAAGAGAGCGCTGTTGCTTCTCGGCGAACGCCTTCCTCCAAAGTTGGCCGTGGATCCGTGGACCGCCGACCGTCTCCAGGGGTGCGCACTGGCGCATATGGGGCTCAACAATTGGCAAGCCGCTCTCACCGCAATCGACGCGGCCATTGCCGAGCGTAAGAGAGCCAGTCGCCACGGCGCACGCCTTAGTCTCGGGACCGTCGAAATGCATTTCGCGAAATCGACTGTCCTGAAGAGGCTGGGCCGAGGCCAGGAGGCCGAAAATGAGCGGGCTGTCGCTGAGCGGGATCTCGCCTGGCTGGAAAGAGCGCCGGAGGCAAAGTATCCGCCTTCCTATGCGCGAAATGGCATCCCGGTAGGGGTGTACGACGACCTGTTGAAGAAAGTAAGGTCGGCGCTGGAGGACAGAGACCAATGATCCGTGTTCCGTCATCGGTGTTCAGGCTGGCATGCATTGTCACGCTGTTGGTTCCTCTGCTGGGGAGCATGGCGTACGGAGAATCGCCTGGAGCCATCGCAGAGGCCGATATTCTCTCTCTGCAAGAGAAACTTGCCTTCTCCGGCGACTCTACGGTAGCCGTCAGGATGGCGATGAAAGACGTAGCGCGCAGAGGCCAGGCCCTGCTGAAGGAGGCCCCGGAAGCGCCGAATCGGTTTGTTGTGCTGGGCATCATGTTTCAGTCTCAGAAACGATTGCTCGGCTTGGAAAACCGTGAGGAGAACCGCGGCGCGATCTTCGAAACCTGTCGCAAGTTGATGGATGCGCCGAACGAATACGCGGAGGCACGGTTCGAGGCCGAGATGCTGCTCTCGGAACGCGACCTGGCGGCAGCGGAGGCCACGGTGGCACAGAGGGAGAAGGCGCTCGAGGATATCGTCGCGCGATACCGCGGGACGCTGGCGGAACCGCGGAGCCTGATGATCGCCGCGCTCATTGCCACAAAGCTTCAAGCGTTCGACCTGGAGAAGACCCTCTTCGACACCATGAGGGACCGTTTTGCGGGTCATCACGATGTCATTCAGTGGCGACGGAAGCATTCCGGGCTCGGCAAGCTGGAAGTCATGTTCTCAGGCACCTACACCCGCGCGGACGGTGTTTCCCTGCACTTTCCGATCGATCGGATGGGGCATCTGTGCATCATGGTGTTCTGGTCGCGAGAAACGCCTGGGTTCGAGCTCTATCTCAAGCAGATCCAGGAACTGCAGGTCCAGTACCCGGACCGATTCGATGTCTTCAGCTTCAATCTGGACGAACTGCCTGACGCCGGGACGGCGGCGCTGCGCAAGCTGGGGCTGGACTGGACGGCCATGCGGCTGCCGGGTGGGAGAAAGAGCGAAGCATTTCGCACCTATGCACGGAAGGACCCGGCCGGCATCTTCGTCAATGCATACGGACGCGCCCTGCTGTCGCCAACGGCGGAGCAGGAAGAGAAGTTCTCGCTCCTGAACGAGCGGATCTCCGATATTCGCTACCTGGCACAACTGCAGTCGCTGTTTATCGGGGACTTCCTGGTTGGACAGGAGCATGAACGCCCAACAACCAACATCCAACAACCAACATCCAAGTTGGAGGCAGTCCAGGCTTGTTTCGCTCTACCGCAATTGCGTTACAGACTCACTCGAGATGAGGCACTGGCGAATTCTGGAAAGCGAAGGAGAGTACGATGAGAGGTATCATCCCGGATTTCCCGGAGAAGGAGGCTGCAAGCATGGGCGAGAACACAACGCCGACCGCCGGGAGGGCGTGGTTGCGTCTCACGACATGGTGCGTGATGATGTGCTGCATGACGAATTCAGGCTTCGCCGGCGAGAAGCAAGCCGTACCCGACTGCGCCAGAGCGGTTCGCGTCGTGCTGCCCGAGAAGCCGAACGACCTTCTCGAGAGGATCGTTGCCGTCTTCGCGCGCCAGGTGGAAAAACGATGCCCGGCGAAGGTCGCGACCCAAGGTGATGCGCCCTTGACGGTGGCGCTTTCGCTGGACCCGGCCATCGGAAAGGAAGGGTTCCGGATCCGGGACCGTGCAGGCGGCGGCATCGACGTGATCGGCCAGGACGAGCGCGGGGTGCTCTACGGGCTGGGCAAGCTCCTGCGGACCAGCCGGTACTCGAAAGAGGGCTTCGCCCCCGGCGCCTGGCGAGGCGAATCGATCCCTCAAAAGGAGGTCCGCGGCATCTACTTCGCCACCCACTTCCACAACTTCTATCATGACGGGCCGATCGAGCAGATTCAGCGTTACGTGGAGGATCTGGCGCTGTGGGGCTGCAACAACCTGATGGTCTGGTACGACATGCACCACTTCAAGGGCTTCAACGACCCGGAAGCGGTCGCTTTCCGCGCCCGGCTGCACGCGATTCTCTCGGCGGCGAAACAAGTCGGGATACACGTGTCACTTGTTCTTCCCGGCAACGAGGCCTACGGCAATTCTCCTGCCGAACTCCGGCGAACACCCGGTGCTGGTCGCGGCGGCGACTATCCCTGTGCCGCTTGTCCGAGTAAGCCGGACGGTCTGGAATACATCTTGAAGGTCATTGGCGAGGAGTTCGACTGGGCAGCCGACTTGCAGCCATGGTCGGTCTGCATCTGGCCTTTTGATCAGGGCGGTTGTGGCTGCACGGAGTGCCAGCCCTGGGCCACGAAGGGCTTTCTGAAATGCGCAAAGCCGATCGCTCGGATGGCGCGCGAGAAGCTACCAGGCGTGAAGATCATCCTGTCGAACTGGTACTACAAGCAGCACGAGAAGACAGCCTTGGGCAAGATGCTTTCCGCAGAGCCTGCCTGGATCGACTTCGTCATGGGGCCTGTCCCCGGCGCGAGCATACCGGCGGTCAACTTTCCCGAGATCAGCATGTTGGGAGTCCAGCCCTGGGGCGGATATGGGGCCATACCGGTGCCACACCATTTGCAGAAGAACTACGCCAGCATGGCGCAGCTACAGGGCGGCTGGCCCTATTCAGAAGGACTGTTTGAAGACATGAACAAGGCCATGATGCTTCAGCTCTACTGGAATCCACAGCAACCGGTTGGTGAGACGCGGGCGGAATACGCCGGCGTCGAATTTGCTCCTGAGGCGGCTGCAGACGTCGTGTCCATCGTTAAGACATTGGAGGGGAACTTCCGACGCAGGCGGAATATCGGAGCGGATGCGGTAACCGCGTATGAATTGGCACAGAAGGTGGATGCCACACTGCCGGCAAAGGTTCGGACGAGTTGGCGCTGGCGAATCCTCTATCTACGCGCTCTGATCGATAAGGAGATGCGTCTGACTAAGGGCGCACTGAAAGGCAAGGTATTGAAGGATGCCTTTGATGAACTCAGGCAAATCTATCACGCCGACAACGCGCTACAGGGTTGGCTGCGGCCGCCGGTCGTAAAGGGCGGCAAGGCTAAGCCGGGGAAACCGGCGGACCCCGGAATGGACCTTGACCCGGTCGCCGGAGCAGCAGAGAAGCAGGAGCCCCGGAAAACTGCAGACCAGGTGATCAATCTCGGCAGCGGCGAACTTGCGGTGGTGCTGGGCGCCACACCAAGCCCAGCCGAGAAGAGGGTGTCGGAATTGCTGGCTGAACGCATCAAGGATCGCACCGGTATTGAACTGGCCCCATCCGGCGGCAAGGCCAGGTATCGCCTCCTTGTCGGGACGATCGCCTCCAACGACGCGATCAGAGCGTTTGCGGCCGCCCGCAAGGAGATCGCCAAGCTTGGCCCCGATGGATACTGCATCACGGCCGACACCGACAGACGAGAGCTGTACGTCATCGGCCAAAGCGACAGCGGCGTCGTGGCCGGCGTCGGCCGCCTGATGCGCGAGATGCGATATGAAGAAGGCAGGCTGGGAATTCCCGCATTGAAGGTCTGCGAAACCCCACAGATGCCCAATCGCGGTATTTACCTGTGGGCACGCAAGCACTACTTCAATCACCCGGACCGGGTGGACCGCTACATTGAGGAGCTTGCCCTGTGGGGCTGCAACGCGGTCAATTTGTGGTTCGAGATGGGCCTGTTCAAGAGCTTCGACGACACGGAGATGCAGGCCGAGAAGACCGGCTTCCACGACAGTCACAGGAACCGGCTCTCCCCGCAACAGTGGCTGGCCCTGTACCGGCGGTTCTACAAGACCGCGCGCCGAATGGGCATGAAGACCGGACTGGGCATGTGCGCAAACGACGCCTACAGGACCTCGCCGGAGGCGCTGCGCATTCGTCCCATTATCGGCTGCCCGAACTGGTATATGTGTCCGTCCAAACCGGGCGCGGTGCAGCAGATGGTCGCCTGGCAGGAAGAGGTCTTTAAGGCCCTGGCGCCGATCGACATCTACAATATCTTCCCCGCCGATGCGGGCGGCTGTTCCTGCAAGGACTGCACGCCCTGGCCGACGCAAGGCCTGTGGAAGGTGGCCAAGCCCCTGGGCGAGCGGATCCACAAGATCTCGCCGAAGACCGAAATCTGGCTCGACACGTGGCACCTGAACCACCCGACGTTCGGGGGCAAGGATTGGAAGAACCTGGTGGCCAACCTGGCCAAGGAAGCACCGGCGTGGATGACGGGCTTTGAAGTCGGGCTCGCACCGCATCACAAGTACGCGAAGATGTCCGCCGAGGATCGCAAGTACTACAACCAGGCGAAACAGCCGCTCACGGTCTTCACCGAAATCTCCATGTTCAGGAATCATCCGGGCATGTTGGTCAAGAAGGACTACTGGAAGAGCCTGCAGGACGAACTGAACGACTATGACCCCAAACTGATGAAAGGCGGTTGGCTCTATGCCGAGCGATGGAACACGGACATCGCTATGACCCTATTCAATTCGTGGTACTGGAACCCGAGAAAACCGGTGGAGGCGGTGCTCGACGACTACGCCGCGTTCTACTTCGGCCCCGAAGCCAAGACCGGCCGGGCGCTGCTCGATCTGCTGGACGACGGCTGCAGGGACCCGCAGCGGAAGCAGAAGATCCGCCAGACATTTGAGAAGCTCGAAAGCGCCGTCCCGGATTGGGTGAAGAAGGACTGGCGCTGGGATGAGATCAAGCTGAATTGCTCCAGGTTCCGCGTCACGAAATAGCCACATGATGGCCGGAGCGGCAACAAGCCCCATCAGCCGCGCCAGGACCCGCAGGACGCTCAACGGCGGTCGTCGGGTACGATCGATACAGGGAATCCTGGCCGAAACGACACGAGAAGCAATATGCCAATCATCTACTCGCGGCGAAAGTTCATGAAAGCAGCAGGTCTGGGAGCGGTTGCGCTGTCGCTGGGCAATGAAGCCCGCGCCGTGGCGGCGGAGCCCGAGACGCAGGAGGAAGGCCAGCCGGAAGCCGATCGCCGGGCCAGGCCCAATATCATCATCGTCATGGCGGATGACATGGGGTTTTCTGACCTCGGCTGCTACGGCAGCGAGATCAAGACGCCCGCAATCGACCGACTGGCGACCGACGGCGTGCGGTTTTCGATGTTCTACAACTGCGCCGTGTGCGGGCCGAGCCGAGCGTCACTGATGACCGGCTGCTGCCCGTGGAATGTTGGACAGAAGCCCGGGGTCAGCATTTTCGCCAATCTCAAGAAGAACTGCACGACGATCTTTGAGCAGCTCAAGCAGGCCGGCTACGAAACGTGCGCGGTGGGACGAGCGGACATGATCACGGGCGGCAACTGGCATTCACCTGCCCAGCTCTCCCGATTCGTGGACCGTTTCCTCTGCGCGATCACGTCGGAATCGAGACCCGGACCCGGGAACTATTACAAAGAAGGTAACACTTCACCCGTTTGCAACATATCCGCCGAAAAGAATGTGAATAATTCCGA
>JAUWQU010000794.1 GCA_030610965.1 Phycisphaerae bacterium | reverse complement strand
TTCTATGCTGCGATAACGGCGTAACGAAAACAGCAACGGCAACGGCCCAACAGAAACAGCGTCGCTCCGCGACAATCCAAAGCGGCGTCTCAGCCGCCGCACTCCATATGGCGCCCAATGCTCCCGCGGCTGCGGCATGGTCTCCCCTGGCGCTGCCCTTGGCGGCGCCGCGCTGCCAGTCCGCCATGGCAGACTGGCGGAAGCGTCCTCGGGTTGTTTGGCGATCCTTGAAAGGTTTTTTGTTCCGCCCTTGTTCCGCCGCTGGTTCATGGCCGGGCGCGGCGGTTTCTTTGCCGGCCCCGCACGTTCAGTCGGGCGCGGGTCATGCGCTCGCGCAGGCCGCCTTCTTTCAGAAAAGCCTGCCCCGGCCGGCGGATTTGCCGGCCCAGGAGGTAATCGGCCTGGTGAATCAGGCAGATGGCGATGTTGGCCACCACCTCGGCCTGCCGGTAACTCAAACTGACCGCTCTGTCAGGCCCGAGGGGCCGACAGAATGGCCGGGGGTGTAAGCCCCGGAAATAGTGCTCTTATGAATAGAGCCATGAAAGATCGTGTTCTAACTAGCTATCCACTAGGGGCTTACGCTCCCGGCCAAACTCTGTTACCCCTTCGGGGCTATCCGAGCCGGTCAGTTTGAGTTTATTTTAAGGGCTGACCCCAACTGTCCCTGGATATTTTCTTGACAAATCCTCGAATGGTGTTATAATTCGTAGTGGAGCGTTAGGATAGGAGCGTTTCAGTAGTCTGCACTTCTGTTCAGTAGTCCGCATTTCTGTTTTGTATTGCTTTGCTGGGTAATAGCGCAGCATCTCGTGCGGACCAAGGCGGTATTGATACAACACAACGAGCCGGCCCTTCGGGGTTCAGTTGCGTTTGGGGTCCAGGAGGACCCGTCGCGAGGGAACATCAGGGCCACAGGAAGGAGACGAAATACCATGCGCACCAGAACTCTCTTCACGATCATTCTCTGTCTGGGCATTGCAGGGGCAGCGCAAGCCCAGGATCCGTACGTGAAATTGTCGCAGGATGGGACACCCGTCCCGGACGTCAACAAGCCCAACTTCAATGACCCCACCGACCAGAGTTGCTGGATGGCTGCCGCGGCAAACATGCTCGGCGGGGCCGACTACGGCACCGGCGCCACCGCCGCCGCCAAAGCACAAAGCATCTATAGCACTCTGAGGAACGATCTGGGCTACACCAACCCGGGTTCGACGGAGTACGCGATCAACTACTGGCTGTACGCATACGGGAAGAACCCCGACAGCAGCGAGTTCAAACCGAACCATGCATACAATGACGTGACCGTGATGGAGGGGCGATTCCTCAACGTGAACGACTATCTGTTCCTGCAGAATGAACTGGTCAGTTGCCAGTACATCGAGATCAGCTTCGACAACCCGGCCCACGCGATGACGTTCGTGGGATTCTCGCAGGGCCAGAACACATCGATCTGGCACGACTCGGACTTCAACACCACCGCGCCAGGCGACGACACGTACTTCAACGGCTTCGACGCCGCCGGCAACTGGGACCTGCACTACCTGCCACCGCCGGCGCCGCCGGCCAGCCCGGTGGCCCTGGATAACGCCGACGGCTACGTTCTGCTGTGCCCCGGACTCAACAAGCCCGAGGATGCGATGAGGAACTACGATGTGGCATGGTTCCTCACCGACAACGAGCAGACCCAGGCGGGCACCCCGCGAGACAATAGCTGGACGGCGGAGTTCCGCGTGGCCGGGGCGAAGAAGAACGACTTCGACGACCCCTTCTGGCTCGATGCCAGCCACGAACGTTACAATCAGGAGATGGCCATCGTCCACATCGACAACGAGCCGGCCGAGGAGATGCACAAGGAGATATCACTGCTGGTCGACTACAGGCAGCGCAACCAAAACATCGCGGCCGAGAATATCATGCTGCAGATTCCCGACCCCGGCGACGGAGTGGGCGGTGGCGTCTCAGCGATGTTCCCCCCTGACTCCGTGCAGTGGAACGCCCACAACGGACAGGCGCTGTTCACGTGGATTCTCGACTACCAGCCGGCGTGGGAAGAGATTGTCTTCCCCGACAACTGGTACTGGACACTCGAAGGTAAAGTGAAGGACTGGGACGTCGCCACCATCTGCATCCCCGAGCCGACGACCCTGGCCCTTCTGGGCTGCGGCTTCCTCGCAATCCTGCGACGACGACGAGCATAAAGCCCCCGGGCAAATGCCCAACGCCGCAAAATTGATCTCACCATCCGAAATGGGGACGCCAACCGGCGTCCCCATTTCAATATCCCACGCAATATAAAAAAGCCCTGCGGTCACGCGGACCGACCTGGCCAAAAGACCTGGCGGGCTTGCCGGACGGCCGGCTTTGGGGGATACGCCGGGTCGGGGCTTCCCGCTTCTGCCGGCTTTGCGCCCGGTTGACCCAATCCGTCCAATCGTCCCGGCCGGGAGCATGGGACCACTTCCGAGGGCCTTGGGATTGTGTAAGCGGCGGAAGCATGTCCGGGCCATGGGGGCACGGGCACGGGGACGGGCGATCTGAAGAAATGCCGAAGTATAATCACTCATGCCGCGAC
>JAUWQU010000699.1 GCA_030610965.1 Phycisphaerae bacterium | reverse complement strand
GGGGGTCTTGTCCTTGCGATTCTTCTTCGGGGTTTCGGGCAGGAGGATATCGCCCAGGACCTTCACCGCGCTGTATCGCATGATCGGGTTGTCATCTGGGAGCAGCCGGGTCAGCAGGCCCACGGCGTCCTTGCCGTGCTCGCGCTTCATCGCTTTCATGGCGAACTGCGCGCTGAAGCCGTTGGGGTGAACGAAGTACTTGGCGATGTACTCCGGCGACTTGCCCTTGAAGGCCTGGCACAGCAGTTCCTCGTACTGCTCGGCCTGCATATCTCGGGCTTTGTGGCTGGCCGCCTGCGCGGGTCCGGCAAGCAGTAACGACAGTATGAACACGGCGATGAATCGCATGGCGAGTCTTCCATTATCAAGATGGTGCGACATGTCGGCGTTATTACAGGCCAAGGATAGGCCCCTTCAATTCGGGAAATCGCAAGATGGTGGCGTTCTTGAGGCCCAGATCCGCCGCGACGGTCCTGTCCTGTGGATTCTCAATCCGGGCCGACAGCACGTTGTCTCCCGCCTTCAGGGCCGTTAGCGCCCCGGAGCCAAGGTAGAACTCGCCTGCCGTGAAGTCGGCCAGCTTGTAGCCGTTGAGGTACAGCTCGCCCTGGCAGTCCTTGGCCATAAGCATGAGCTGCTCGAAGGCCTTGAGTGAGCCGTACGGTTTGAGTGCCCGGCGGATCCAGAGCTGCCGGCCGGGCCTTAGGGTCTGCTGGCCCCGGACTTGCTCCCAGCCGGTGGGCTTGTAATCCGCGTCGAACCACGCGCCGGCGGGCTTGTCGCCCGGCTTGCGCGGCCTGTAGACCAGGCACTTCCCCTCGGGCGTCCGCTTGCTCGCCTCGGCCAGCGGCAGGAGAGTTTGCCACTCGTACAAGGCCGGTTTCTCGGGGGCAACGGCGAAGACCGTCGCCTTTGGCTCGACGGTGAATGTCGGCTTCTGCCGCGGCCGTCTGGGCTGCGATGGCGTCTTGGCCAGCAGTTCGGTGATCCGCGGGCGCCGCTGGCTCAGGGCGTGCCCAAGCGTGATCAGTTGCCCGCGGGCCGTGTAGAGCTCGCCCTTCCGGATGTTGGCCTCGGCGAGCTTGATCGTCACGGCCGCGTTGGCTTCCATTCGCTCGTGGGCATCCATCAGTTTGCGGGCGTAATCCAGGTGCTCATTGGATTCGTCGGAGAGGTACTTGGTAAGGACGGCCTTGAGCGAGGCCCAGTTCTTCCGCCTGTAATGCATGGCCGCGTCGGCGAGCGTTGCGTTGGGCGGGGTCATCGCGAAGACGCTCTTGGGCGCGCCTGTAAGGTAAATCTTCTTTCGCGGCAGCATGTACGCCAGGCCCAGAGCCGTGGTCTGACCGACGGGATAGCCGAAGTGCCCGCCGCGGAAGAATCGCAGGCCTCCCTCGTGGGTCCGGGCCAGTTCGTAGTACCAGAGCAGGTTGTTCATGTGGACGGCGAACTCTTCTCGCGGGGCGATGGCCGCCGCGAGCGGGTCCCAGGCCAGGTTGAAGATGGCTTCGGCGTGGCCCGCCTCGGGCTGAAGGTACATGTACGCGACGGCCCGGGCCCATCGCTCTGCCGTATCCGGCAGGCCGAAAAACTTGTACGCCAACGTGCCCATCCCCGCCTTGCCGTTGTTGGATGCGCCCGCCCGCAGGCCGGAGTTGTGATCGCCGTACGGAACGCCCGCCCCGATGAACCGCGCGTGGTATCGAATGCTCTGGGCCAGGGCGCGCTTGTCCATCTTCAGGCCGCACTCCCGCGCCAGCGCCAGCCCGTTCAGCGCGACCAGCCCGACGCAGTTCACCTCGCCGTAGCCGCCGCACGGGCAGCCGTGACCCCAGCCGCCGGCCCGGCTCTGGCCCGCTTGCAAAACCGCGCGGTTGTGATCGATCGCCCCCAGCACCTTCGAATCGCCCGTCAGCAGGTAGTACTCGGTCAGGTTTACGAGGTTGTAGGCGCAGCCCCAACTCCGGCCTACCTTCTCCCGGGGGTACTCGTCCTTGACGGACCTGTATATTATCCGGCGAGCCAAATCCAGCGCCGCGTCGTCGCCGCTGGCCATCAGGAACAATGCCTGCCACAGCCCTCTGCCGCCGCTCGATTCGTTGTCCAGCACCAGGCGGAGCATGCCGTCGGCAATCAGCTTGCTGCGCTGGCAGTCGTAGGGCCAGTTGTCGGCGTAGGGCGGAAGCACCGGCAGGTCGATTATCACGTTCATAGCCTCGCCCGCGCGGAGCAGTTGCAGCGTGAGCTTGCCCCCGAGCTTCTCGGTGGTGCTCTCGTAAAGGGCGTGGCCCATCGGTATCCGCGGGTCGCGACGGTCGCGGAACAGCCTGCCGTTGGCGCCGATTATGAGGTCGTCGACCCGAAGCTTACCGTCGGCCGGCGTGCCCGGCACCACGGCGACGACGAACAACTCGCCCCTGGTGTCGAGGGCCTGGATGTACGCCCCGGTGACGCCGAGCGACGTCAGGCTGGCCGAACGAGGGTTTCCGGCGAAGGAGTAGTGCTTGTACCTGTGAGCCAACCGCTCTTTCTGCTCGGCGGTGAACGCTATCGAGTAGGGGCTCTTGGCGGCGAACAGTTCGCGGAACTGCGGCTGGGCGGCTGCAAGCTCGGCCGGGCCGGGCAAGTCGCCCAGCACGCTCGAATGCGGCACAAACAGGTCGGCCCGGGTGTCTCGCACCTCGTTGAGCGCCGCGATTACGGGATCCTCCGGCGCCGCCGGTGCGGCTGACTGCCCGCGGCTCGCCTCGCACCACAGCCCGGCGAGCCCGGCCGACAGCAGCAACGGCCATAAAATCCCGCGCCGCGCGGCGCGGTTACCGGTCCAATCAATCCATGAATGGGGGTTCCTGAATCTTCTCACGATGTCTCCTTGCCTTAGATTCCTATAACCCCATCCAGGGTATGGCCGTGTCGGTCGAAAGTTGCGGGATGGAGACGCCCCCACGCAAGCCCCGCGCAACGGCTATCTCGCCGGCGTCATTGGTGCGTTGCCTCGAAAAAGGGGACTGGCTCCGGAGCGGC
>JAUWQU010000246.1 GCA_030610965.1 Phycisphaerae bacterium | reverse complement strand
CCCGAATGTCCAAAGCGGCACAGCCGCTGAGTGATCAGTCAGCCGGCAAGAGCCCTTTGCTGGTGTCATAGCCTACGCCGAGGTCCATCCAGTCCATGACTTCGGCGCCGTTGCCAGGCAGTTGCCTGGTAAAGGATCGATTGTCATCGACGACTCGTGACCCGTAGACCCACAATCGCTTCAGCCTGGGCAGCTTGCCCAGGCTGTCAAACGACACGTTTGTGATTCGGGTGCAGCTAAGGTCGATCTCTTCCAGGCGCGGGAGCGCGGCGATGCGCCGGACTCCATCGTCCGTCACCGACGTCCAGTTCAGCACGAGCCGCCGCAGCGAGGTCATGCCAGCGATCGCCCCCATCGCCTTGTCGCCAATGCCGGTACGCGAGAGGTTCAGGTCCGCCAGATTCGGCAGCTTTGTCAGGCGATCCAAAGCGTTGGCGTCGATATCCGCGCCCCGCAGGTAAAGCTTTTCAAGATGGTGCAGATCGGCTAGGTAGGACAACCCGCTAGAATCAATGGGCGCGCCCTCCAGATTCAGAATGCGAAGGCGTTTCAGCCTCGAAAGATGTGCCAAGCCCGTGCTGGTGACACTCTGCAGGTTCGGGAGGCTGAGATGCTCCAGGTTCACCATGCCTTCCAGATTGGCTAGGCCGGCGTCGGTGACCCTCGCGCCCCGCAGGCCCAGGACCCGCAGATAGGCATGGCCTCTCAAATAGCCAAGCACTGCGTCGGTCGGCTCAAAGCGTCCGAACCCAAGCTGGCGAAGGTTCGGCAGGTCCCGTAAGCTGGCCAATCCTTCTTCCGTAAGGCTATTGCCGTCAACCACCAGTTCTTCGACGCTTTTCAGCGGGCTCAGGCCGGCCCCGGTGATCGCGTCGCACCGGGAAAGCTGAAGCCTCTTGAGACAGTGCAACTGGCCAAGGGGGGCCAGGTCGTCGTCTGTGAGATTGTAAGGCAGAAAGACGAGTTCGCTGACATGCCGCAATCGGCCGAGACCTTTCATGTCGTCGGGTGTAAGCATCTGGCGGTGATCCCCGATTGTCACCAACGTGACTTGAGGAAACCGGTTCAGCACGTCGACGGCCTGGTCGGTGAAATGAGGCCCGCGGATGCTCAGCCCGCGGAGCTTTGGCATCAGGGCAAGGGCGGACGGGTCTTTCAGAAACGCCTGCCAATCGTATACGGAGCAGTACTCCGTTTCGCTGAGCTGCCTCTGCCACTGCCTTTCGCTGATGTCCTGTACATTGTACATCCACGCCGGCCGATGTGTGATGGCTTCACCGGCCTGGGCGAGTTGGCTCGCTTCGGGATTCGCTGGCCGGCGTGGCGTTTCGGCCGTCGTCGGCTGGTGGGAGGCTTCCAGAGTCGTCGCCTGCGAGGGGGGGGGTGCGGGGTGGTTGTCCCGTTCAGGTTTCTCCCGGCCGCCACAGCCTCCCGGCAACCATACTGACGCCGCAATCAAAGCCATGCTGATGCAGCGTGCCACAACAGCCACGTGACGCGGAAGTGATTGGCGTTTGGATATTGTCACAGCGAATTCCTTCATCACCTGGCCAAGCCTTGGCATTCCGGCACGCGTTTCAAACATTGGAACGCGACCCGCCTGCTCACCCATACTACGTTTGGAGCCCTTCTTTCTTAGTCCAAATCGTGCTGCATTCGCTCGGCGCCGGTGCAAAACCTGCGATTGCGGACATCCGCATTCCGCATTCCGAAATCCACCCCTCGACCTCGCTCGGGACTGCGCAATCAGTGCTTCTGCCAAGCCGGGCCGTTGCTCAGCTTGTACAGCATCTCGCCGGCCTTGGGGACGTAGAGGCGGCCTTCGGCTTCGTGGCCTTGCCAATGGGCGATGTCGATTGTGGCGGGGTCGCGGTAGCCTAGGTTGACTGCTAGGCATTCTTCCTCGCCGATGGCCGTGGCCAGCGTCACGCGGATGCGCGGCCGTTCTACGCCGCCTGAGTATTCGCCGATGCCGCGGACATGCGTCGAATGCGCCAGCACGCCCCACGGGTAGTGCTCGAACCGCTCCCACTGTTCGAGGAAATACGGCAGGCAGTGATAGCCGATCTCGCGGATGATCTTGCCATGCACGACCGATATCTCCGCGATGTGCGGAGCGTAGATTATCAGCTCGCCGCCGTCGGCGACGACGGACTCCATCTTGTACATGCACTTCGCGCCTACCCACAGGTCATCGTACATCTCCGGCGCGCGGGACAGGATGGAGTCCAGCGGCTTGTCCACGTAGGTGACGTGGGTTTTGTCCGACAGGTCCACGGCCGCGGACCAGGCGTCGGCGGTCGAGCCGTGGTAGAGCCCGGCCAAGTCGTGGCCTTGAACCACCATGCACAGCGCGGAGTTTTCGACCTCGACCATGTCCAGGGCCATGTGGAGCACCTTGCGGACGGGCGTCCACTTGGCGCCGATGATCTTCGGGCAGGTGATCAGCGCGCCGAGCCAATGGAAGAAGTTCAGCAGTTCCGGCCCGCATATGCCCGGGAAAAAGTACTTCGCCCCGCCGGAGAAGCCGACGACCTCGTGCGGGAACACCGGCCCGCAGATCATCACGTGGTCGTAATCGAAGATTCGCTTGTTGATCGTAACGTCGATGTCGCGGGCGAATTGGCGACACTCGGGCGGGATCTGCGCGGCGACCTCGTCGCTGGCCAGCCGGCCTATGCAGGCCAGGGCGTCGGGGTTCCGCCACTCGTGGTTGAACACCTCGCAACCGGGCAGCGCCTCGGCCCGGCGGCCCGGCTCGACGCCCAGGAGTTTGTCGATCATCGCGTCGGTCATCGGCGGGTGCGTGCCCAGGGCGATCAGGAAGTCGAGCTTCGCGGCGGTCGGCGCGATGGCTTGGTGGAGCAGGCGAGTCACCAGCCCCAGCGGGCAGGAGCGGGTATGGTCGGGGATGACCACGAGGATTCTCTTGCCGGCCGGGGCGATCCCGGCGGCGGCCTCGGCGACGATTCCCGCGACCTGCTCGTCGGAAAGGGCCTGGTCGGCTCGTCCTGTGCCTGAGACGTTCATGCGGCTCTCCTGTTGGCTCGGCGGCCCGGTTTGCCCCAGGCCATCGCGGGTGTATCGGGGCGAGCTTTTCCGCTCGTCGGGCAACGCGTGTTCAGCTTTGTAGTCGCCTGAGCCGATTATAGAATAAGCGCACGTATTTGTGCCACGTTAGTAAGGGAATCATGAATGATAGTTGTTCACGTGACTCACGAGGCGGTGGAGAAGATCGGAGGCATAGGCACGGTCGTCGGCGGACTGATGACGACGGACGCCTACAACGAGGCGGTCGAGCGTACGGTTCTGCTGGGGCCGCTGCTTTCGACTGACAGGCCGGTGAACCGCCGGCTGGGCGAGGGCGGGCACGTCACATACAGCTCGCTGGACGGCATATGCCCGCCGCAGTGGCGGGAGAAGTTCCTGCCCATCGAAAAGACCTACGACGTCGGGATCATCTACGGCACGAGGGAGGTCAACGACGCATGCACAGGCAAGAGCGTCGAGGCCGAAGTGCTGGTGATCGACGTCTTCCACGCCAACCGCGACCGGCTGAACCTGTTCAAGGCCGAGCTGTTCAAGAAGTTCTTCATCCCCAGCCATCACTTCGAGAACATCTGGGAGTACGAGGAATACGTCCGCCTGGCCGAGCCGGGCTTCGAGGCCCTCAAGGCCATCGGCTGCAATAACGGCAACCAGATGGTCATTTTCTCGCACGAGTACATGGGCATGCCGACGGCCCTTCGGGCGATCCTCGGCGGCGCGCCGGGAACGAGGACGGTTTTCTACGCTCACGAGGTGGCGACCGTCCGCCCGATCGTCGAGGATTCCCCCGGCCACGACACGATGTTCTACAACGTCATGGATCGCGCCCGCGCCGCCGGCCAAACGTGCGACGACTTGTTCCCGTGGGTCCACGAGAACTTCAAGCATCCGCTGGTGAAGGCTGCGCGGTACTGCGACCACGTCTTCGCCGTCGGCGACTACGTGGTGGACGAACTCAAGTTTCTGGACCGCCACTTTGAGACGATGGACATCGACCTGGTCTACAACGGCGTCCCGGCCGAGAAGATCACGCTCCAACAGAAGACCGCCAGCAAGGCCCTCCTGCAACAGTACTCCCATAACCTCCTGGGTCATCGGCCTGACTGGGTGTTCTCGCACGTGGCGCGCCCCGTGCTCAGCAAGGGCCTGTGGCGCGACCTGGCCGTGCTTCACCACCTGGAGCCGATAATGCGTCAGCGGGGCCAGCGGGTGGTTTACTTCATGCTCGGCACGCTTGCCGGCCAGCGGCGCCGCCCTGACGTGCGCCAGATGGAGCGCGTATATGGCTGGCCGGTCGCGCACGAGACGGGCTATCCGGACCTTTGCCAGGGCGAGGAGTTGGTCGGCGACCTGTTTTCCGCCTTCAACCGGGGCCATGAGGCTTGCCGCGCGGTATTCGTAAACCAGTGGGACTGGAGCCACCAGGTATGCGGCGACCGTATGCCGGAGGAGATGACCTTTGCCGACCTGCGCCGCGGCGCGGACCTGGAGGTCGGCCTGAGCATCTACGAGCCGTTCGGCATAAGCCAGCTCGAGCCGCTGTGCTTCGGCGCGATCTGCCTGGTCTCGAACGTCTGCGGATGCATGAGCTTTGCCCGGCAGGCCTCAAGCGGCAACGTCAACCCCGACAACATCATCGAGGCCAGCTTCCTGCACGTCCCGCCCGACATGGACATGGACCGCCTGATGAACCTGGCGATTTCCGATCGCGACGCCGTGGAATCCGTCGAGGCCTCCCGGCTGGCCGAACTGGTCGGCGAGCGGCTGGTCGATGACCCGGACGCGGTCAAGGCACGAATTGCCACGGGCTACGAACTGGCTCACAAAATGAGCTGGCAACACGTTGTGAAGGAGTATTTCCTGCCGAGCCTGGCCCGCACGGCCAGCGAAAGCTGACCGGCCATCACCGGTCCGGCCCCTGATCGCGAAATCTTGGCCAAATTGGCATTCTTTATCCTTGACCCCCAGTTGGCAACGGTTTACAGTTTTTGTGACTAAGTTCACAAAGGGCTTTAGACCAGGGCGCCAATATGAGACTCTCACCGGCGGCGGAACTTGCGATTCGGGGGGTGGTGGTGTTGGCCGAGAGGCATGGCAAAGGCCCTATTACACTCAAGTCGATCTGCGGCGGGCGCGACCTGCCCAAGCAGTATCTGGTCAAGTTATTCTCGCTGCTGGCCAAGGCGGATATCATCACGGCCGTGCGAGGCAAGCGAGGCGGCTACATGCTCAGCCGCGACCCGGACCACATTTCCCTGCTAGAGATCGTCGAGGCCATCGAGGGTCCGCTAGCGCTGAACCTCTGCCAGCACACGCCCCCGCGATGCAACGAGGTGGGCTGTCCGATGCGCGTTATGTGGGCCGACCTCCAGTCGATGTTCCGCGAGAAACTCGATAACATGAAGATCCACGACTGCACCGCCTCCGGCGTCCTGGCCGACGCATAATAACCCACTCGCCGCAACCAACGCGGCCGCTTCAGGGTACTCCCCCGATCCGCGATTACGGTGTTTCCCTGCCGACAATACGCGCTCCAGCATGCGGCCACGCGTATGCTCGACATGCTGCAATACCACTCCAAAGGTCCGGCCAGACCACTGCCAGTGGCGTTTTGGGTCCCCGAATGCCCCGCAAGGTTCTCTAGCTTAACATTATCGGAAAAATGCCCGATGGTACGCTAAGGCTAAGTACTTGTTACAAAAGACTTTTGCCTCATATCCTCCTAAAGAAAACACAAGAGACACCAGAAAAACGGGAAAAACTGGAAACTAATCCCCTGAACTTGTCGTATGATATAGTAGAGCGAGCGAGAGGGGCCTCCCCCTCAATGGGTCCCTCCGGCCGACAGGGTTTTCTGTCCTCCTTTCCCCTGTCGGCCGCTTTTTTGTCCACACCGTCAGTGCCTTCCCTACGGATGGCGGCAATCGCGAGGAAAATGCCCCCAGCGCGCAAGACAAGCCCCCTCTGTGCGGGTGTGGCTTGAGTGAATCGCGTGGGTCATCGCCGTCGAACAGCTTTTGCAGGCGAATTAGTGCGTCAGCGCGTATGCGAAGATATTGACGCCGATTCGCAGGGCATCGTCCGAGGCGTAGCCGCGGTTGTACGCGAACTTGAGTTGCTCCCAACCGTTCGCCAAGCTCAGCGGCGAGTAGATAACTCCAAGCTGGCCGTCAATGGCTATGCCTTCCATGGCCGGGACCTTGAGGTCCGGCTTCTGG
>JAUWQU010000434.1 GCA_030610965.1 Phycisphaerae bacterium | reverse complement strand
CGCATCTCGGCGCGCGGGTCATCGGCCTGGACATCAATCCGTATCGCCTGGCCCTGGCCAAGGAACTCGGCGCGGCCGAGGCCATCGACCCGACCGCCGACGGCGCGCTCGATACGATCCTCGAACTGACCGGCGGAATCGGCGCCGACAAGGTCATCGAGACCGCCAATGCCGCCGAAGCCGTCAAGTTCAGCGCCGAGGCCGTCCGCCGCAAGGGCCAGATCGCGTTCGTAAGCTGGGCCGGCGAGCTGCCGGTCAAGACGATCGTCGCCAAGGGCCTGAGAGTTCACGGCGCGTGGCACTGGAACCATCAGATCCATGGGCGGGCGATGCTCGGCGTGCTTGCCGCCAACGCCGCCAAGTTCGATCGAATGATCACCCACCGATTCGGCATGTCGCAAATCGCCGACGCCTTCGCCTGCCAGCAAGCCGGCCAGTGCGGCAAGGTGATCCTCGACCCGTGGAAATGAGAAGGAAAGGCAGTAGGGAGAAGGTAGTAGGTAATAGGTAGTAGGTAGTAGGTAGTAGGTAGTAGGTAGTAGGTAGTAGGAACAGAAGAGAAGAAACGACTGAAGCCCAGGGATAAGAATCCCTGGGAACGGATATGTCGAGAGGACCGGGAGCATCGCAATGAGTGAATACAAAGCCGTTGTCATCAGTTGTGCCGGGCGGGGCAAGGCGCACCTTAAGGCGTATGAGATGATCGACAACGCGCGGGCGGTGGCCTGCTGCGATATCAGGGAGGACCGCCGGCAAGCACTGGCCGACGAGTTGGGTATCCCCGGCTACGCCGACGCCGCGGAGATGATCCGCGCCGAGAAGCCCGACATCGTCCACATAGCCACAGGCCCGACAGCGCGCGTGGAGTTGCTCGGGCTCGTCTCCGAACTCGGCGTGCCGCTGTGTACGGTCGAGAAGCCCATCGCCGTCAACGTCCCCGACTGGAGGGCGCTGACGGAAATCGAGAAGCTCTCGAAGACCAAGTTCGCCATCTGCCACCAGTTCCGCTGGCAGCCACACCTTGTGGCCTGTCAGAATGCGGTCGCCGGCGGCGCCCTCGGCGAGGTGAGGTTCCTGGACATCTCGGCCGGGATGAACATCACCGGCCAGGGCACGCACACGCTGAACTACGGCATGTCGGTTATCGGCGATCCGCGGGTCACGCGGGTATTCGGCAACATTTTCGGCTGGGACACCGGCGACCTCACGCACCCGGCCCCGACCGCCAGCGAGGCGTACCTGACTTTCGACAACGGCGTCCGAGGGCTTTGGACATCGGGGCCGATCAGCCCCCACTACGGCGACCCGAAGACGGACTGGCAGCACGTTCACGTGTCGGCCTATGCCGACAAGGGCCGCGTCGAGTGGCAGGAATTCGGCAAATGGGAGATCGTCTCACCCGACGGCGAACGGCGCGGCACGTGCGCCGATGACGGCGGCTGGGCCCACAACAACCTTGTCGCCCAGGCCGCCTTCCACGAGGCGATGTTCGCCTGGCTGGCTGACGACGCGGCCGCACCCGGAACGAACCTCGAACAGTCCCTGCACGAATGCGCCGTCGTGTTTGCCTTGTATCAAAGCTCCCTCGAACATCGCCCGATCGAGATGGCCAAGTTCGACCCGCCGGACAACCTCGTCGAGCGAGTCATGTTATAGATGCCCACGGAAGCGAGCAGGACAACCCCGCCGCCAGCCGGCCAATGTCTGCCCTCCCGCGGAGGACGCCATGCTTGACGCCATGGTGGGGTTTCTCATTCGTCGGCGCGCGGTGTTTCTGGCGGCTGTCGCCCTGCTGACGGTGGGAGCGGCGTGGCTGGCCGTGGGGATTCAATTCGACTTTTCCCCCCAGGCAGTGCTCGAGGGCGATGACGACATCGTGCAGTACTGCGAGCAGTTCAAGGCCGCCTTCGGCTCGGGCGACGCGGTCGTACTGGTGGTCTTCGAGGCCACGGGCGACTCCGATGTGATGACGGCCGCGGCCATTACCTGGCAGGCCGGCGCGGCCCGGAAGCTGTCCGGCCTGGAGATGGTGCAGCGAGTGGACTCGCTGGCCGAACTCCAGATGCCGACGTTCTCGATCATCCCGCCGCTGGTGAGGCTCAGTCCGATAGTCACCACGCTTCCCGCCGATGCACGGGCCGAGGCGCGACTTCGCGGGGCCGTGGCCAAACTGCCCCTGATCGAAGGGGCGCTTATCAGTCGCGACGGCCGGGTGGCGACGCTGGTAGTGAATCTGGACCCGGCCAGGCGGGACATCGACTCGCTTGGCGACGCGGTCGCGCAAATCAACAGCGCCCTTGCCGACCCGCCCCCGCCGCCTGGCTACGCGGTGCATCTGACGGGCATACCCGTGATGCGGGTGGATATCGTCAAGAGCCTCCAGGCCGACTTGGTGTGGCTGCTGCCGCTGGCGGCGGTGGGTTTCGCCGTCGTGCTTGCGGCGGTGTTTCGTCGGCTGGTGGGGGTCCTTCCGCCGCTGCTTGCGGTGGGCGCGGCCCTGGCGTGGACGATGGCCGGGATTGTCCTGGCCGGTGAGTCGCTGAACATCGTCTCCAACGTGCTGCCTATCCTGATGTTCGTCATCGGCATGGCCAATTGCGTCCACATCGTCAACCGCTACGGCCAGGACGCCGCCGGCCCCAACGTTACTCGCCAGGCCGCGGTGAGAAGCACGATGAACCACATGGCCATGGCATGCCTGCTGACGTCGGTCACGACGGCAATCGGCTTCGGCAGCCTGCTTGCGGCACGGTCTAAGGTGCTCCAGGCGCTCGGGTGGCAGGCGATGGTCGGAATCGCGATGCTCTATGTCTGCACGATAGTCCTGTTCTCGGCGATGCTGGGCTGGTTCCGCCCGCCGGCCAGCGCAGGCCGAAGCGGGGCGCCCGGGCTTATCGCCCGCATTGTGGCCGCATCGGGACATGCCGTCGCCCGCCGCCCCTGGCCTGTGCTGCTGGGCAGCGTGGCGCTGATCGCCGCCTGCCTGCTGCTCGCGCGAAACATGCCCATCAACTCCTACATGATCGAGACCTACGACGAGGACAACCCCAACATACGCACGCTTCGCCTCGTGGAAGACCGCCTCGCGGGCATCCTGCCGCTGGGCATAAGCCTCCGGGCCGACAAGGCCGAGATGCTCCTGGAGCCGGAAACTTTCCGGAAGGTCGCCGACGTGCAGGAATTCGCCGAGAGCAACGATCTGGTCTTGCTGGTCAGGTCTTACGTGGACCTGCACTGCCAAATCCACGCGAGGCTCGCGGGCCGGACCGGCCGGGAGATGGTCCTGCCACCGCCGGGTGATGCCGGGCGCACCCGCATCCGGCAGAGCAGCACGATCATCAAGTCACTGGGGCCGGCATCGGGCTACGGCACATTCGTCAGTTCCGACGGCCGGCGGGCGCGCATCATGTTGCGGCTGCGGGATGGCGGAACGCGGCGGGAGCTGGCGCTGATTAGCGACCTCGAGGCCAGGCTGGCGGAGGTGTTTCCCGTCGGATGCGGAATCGAGGCCAGGTTGACCGACGATGTCTATCTGCACGCCCGCGGGATGGACACCTTCGTTCGCGACATGCTGCGGTCGCTGCTTGGCGCTTCGATTGTGATCTTCGCGGTGATCGCGGTGTTGTTCCGGTCCGTCCGTCTGGGCGCCATCGCGATAATGCCGAACCTTACGCCGCTGGTTGTGACGCTGGGGTACATGGCCGTCCGCGGCTACGAAATGAACGCTGGCAACGTGATCGTCTTCGCCATCAGTCTGGGCATTGCGGTCGATGGGACGATCCACTTCCTCGCGCGTTTCCGGGAGGAGATCGAGGCCGGCGACAGCCCGGCCGAGGCGATCTACCGGTCGTACATCTCCACGGGACGGGCGATCGTACTGACCTGCGTGCTCATCGTCGCCGGACTCAGTGTGCTGGGGCTGTCGGAGTTCCTGCCCAGCCGGCGGTTCGCCGAACTGACTGGCGTGACGATGCTCGGCGCGCTTGTAGGCGATCTGCTGCTCCTTCCGGCATGCCTGATGCTATTCTGGAAGCGGCGCGCCGTCTGATGGCAAGGCCAGCCCCAAAAGTAGCCTGCCCCCTACCCAAATACCCTCTTGTGCGCCCGGCCGGGGCGCGAAAACACATCGCTGCGCTATCAAAACACCCCCTTGCGCGACCGGCCGGGGCGCGAAAACACATCGCTGCGCTACCAAAACCCCCTCTTGCGCGCCCGGCCGGGGCTCCAAAACCCATCGCCCGGCCAGCGGCACCTTTCCGCCGCCCGCCGCCCGCCAACTCCACCCACTCGCAGGGGCGAATCTGGATATCTTGGATAATCTGGACACTCCGGGGGAGGGTGCTGCGGGTTTCGCCCCGCCCACTTCCGCCGAAACCGTGATGCCTCGCCGGCCGGCCGAACCTTCGTCAGCTACAAGGCCGGCGTCACCTTGTTCCTGCCACGAGAAGAAGGTATCCCTTTTCCGCCCCTGCCCCCCGCTAACACTACGCGACATAAAAACAAGTATGACGCCTCCCTCAGAACTTCATGAGGTAGGAATAGTTCTCGTAACGTCCTAAAATAAATGCA
>JAUWQU010000520.1 GCA_030610965.1 Phycisphaerae bacterium | reverse complement strand
GCGCAGACGTGACCGCCGGGGGGTCGGCTCCCTGCGCCGCTGGTTGGCCGGCATTGTGATACACGTGTTCATGCTGCTGCTGCAACTCCTGCTTCCCGCCGGTAGGGGCTGGGACGTGCTCTATCAGATCGGGCCTGCCGTGCTGATCTTCTATCCCCTGGGTTTTCTACTGATTGCCCAGGTGTTTCTGGAGGCGGAGCGGAAACGAGTCGCCGAGGAATCGCTTCGGGAAAACGAGGAACGGTTTCGCTCGCTTGTGGAAGGAGCGCCCGACGCGATCTTTGTGCAGACCAACGGCAAGTTCGCCTACGTGAACGCCGCCGCGCTACGGCTGTTCGGTGCTTCGAAGCAGTCCGAGTTGCTGGGGCAACCTGTCATGGACCGCGTCCACCCGTCGGTGCGTGGGGCAGTGTGGCGGCAGATAGAGTCGCTGAGTATTCACAAGCGGCGCACTGAGTCTTTGGAAGGGGTGTGCCTGCGGCTGGATGGCGGCGAAGTGCCCGTGGAATTATCCGCTGTTCCCACCGTCTATGAAGCCAGTGATGGGGCCATTGTGTTTGGCCGCGACATCTCCGCGCGGAAGGATCTCGCCGCCCAGTTGGTTCAGGCTCAGAAAATGGAGGCCATCGGCCGGTTGGCCGGTGGCGTGGCACACGACTTCAACAACATGCTGCAGACCATTCTTGGGTATTCGGACATGCTGCTGGCCGAGACGGATGTGACACATCCTTCCCACGATTATCTGGAGCAAATCCAAAAGGCCGCTCTACGGTCGGCGAACTTGACGCGACAACTGCTCGCCTTCGCACGTAAACAGACCGTCGCTCCACGGGTGTTGGATCTGAATGAGGCCATCGCCGACATGCTGAAAATGCTTCAACGGCTGATCGGCGAGGATATCGACCTTCGCTGGCGGCCCGGTGATGACACATGGCCGATCAATATGGACCCCGCCCAGGTTGACCAGGTCCTGGCCAATCTCGTGGTCAATTCCCGGGATGCGATTGCCGGGACGGGTACAATCACGATCGAGACTTCCGGGGCAGTATTTTCCGAGGAGTACCGCGGTTGTCACGAGGGGGTAATTCCCGGCCAATACTCGATGCTGGCGGTGAGCGACGACGGCGTGGGAATGGATAACGAGACGCTTTCGCGGGTCTTCGAGCCCTTCTTTACAACCAAGTCGCGAGATAGTGGAACCGGCCTGGGACTGGCCACCGTTTACGGGATCGTCAAGCAGAACAATGGTTTCATAAACATCTACAGCGAAAAAGGGCACGGGACGACGGTCCGGGTCTATCTGCCCGGAAACCAGAATGGGCCAACAACGACAGAGAAAGTATCTCACCGGGCCGAAAGTATCCGCGGAACGGAAACGGTGCTTGTGGTCGAAGACGAGCCGGCTATTCTGAGGCTAAGCAAACATTTGCTCGAGCAGCTCGGATACACGGTCCTTACAGCGACGAGGCCGAGTCAGGCCATGGAAATAGCATTGAAATACGACGGCCACATTGACCTGCTGATGACTGATGTGGTCATGCCCCAAATGAACGGCCGAGACCTCTGGGCGAAGCTTGCAAAGGATTTTCCATCACTGCGATGTCTGTTCATGTCCGGCTACACGGCAAACGTAATCGCTGATCACGGGGTCTTGGACGCGGGAGTGCATTTTCTTCAGAAGCCATTTTCCTTGGATGCCCTGGCTGCCAAGCTCCGGGAGGCCCTGGAAAATGGTTAGCGTCCCTATTTAAATCGCCGGTCCATTCCGGAGAGGGCTCGCTTTGAGAGCCCATTTGCGAGTGCCCGGAAATAAGGTCAACCACGTCATCTGTGTTCGAGGACAAATCCTGGCACTCTTTTTTCGTGAGCCCGGCGGGCGAGCCGCGGCTAGCCACGGGCGCAAGCCCGTGGACTGCGCGTACCGGAATCACGAGCCGCGGCCGCGAGCAACGTTGCGACAACTCTTCTCGCTGTCATGGGTTCATCTTTTCATCTTGGCGCACGCTTCCAGCATGGCGCGCCGGGTGGCGAAGTCCGGGTAATCGTCGGCGAGTCGCCGCATTGCGGCAAGGACGGCAGGGTCGGCGATTTGGCCGAGGGCCTCGGCGGCGGCGTAGCGGGTGTCGGGTGCGTTGTCCAGATCGCCGCCGACCTTCAGCAGCGCGGTTGCGGCGCGTTTGTCGCCGATGCGGCCCAGTGCCCACGCGGCCGCGGCACGGTAGCAGGGGGTGAGGTCGTTGTGCAGGAACAGCACGGCCGGGTCGTCGGCGGGCGGCCTGCCGGCGGCGGCCTCGGGCGGGCACTTTTCCAGCACGGCGATCAGCGAGTCCACCGTCGCGTTTCTGACGGGCCGCTGCTCGACGGGAGTCGTAAGCCGCGAGTCGCCCAGGTTACCCAGCTCTCGGGCCAGGAAGAAGCACACCCAGTGCTTGACGGGCGTGGCCCTGGGCAGTCCGCCGCCGCCGAATGCCCGGATCAGGTCGGCGCGGACCGGTTTTTCGCGATAGCGATCCAGGGCGGCGCTGATTCTCGGCTCGTAGGAGCGGTCGCGGCAGACAAGCGAGAGGATGTGGGCGGCGCGGTTTTCCGGGTCCGGTTTGCCGGCCCATGCCTTGTAAGTCGTACGGATCGCGTCGGCGATTTCCTTTACGGGCTTTGCCTGCTCGTCGCCCAGGATGGACAGGCAGGTTTCCGTCACGGGCGCCTCGGCGCCGTTGCGGCGGATGACTCGTCCGACGAGCGTCTCGCAGTCGTCGTTGTAAGGCAGCAGTGCGCGATCGGGGTCCGTCGGCACGGAGCGGATCAGGTGGGGCACGATCTCGGCGGCGCGGGTGGAGCCGGTCGCGTCGAGCGCCTCGGTAATGAAGTAATGCACGGGCGAGGAGTGGCACGCGTACAGCGCGCTGTGATCGCCGTACCAGCCGGTGTAATAGAAGTAGTCCCGCAGGCCCTTCATGGACTCGACCAGGGCGTCCTGCGCCTGCGGCGTGGAGATGCGCCCCAGCGCCTCGGCCGCGGCTTCGGCGAGGAAGAGGTTGCCCTTTGCGCTGTCGGAGTTGTCGGCGATGGCCTCGGCCAGCATCTTAGTCGATGCGGTGTCTTTGAGGTACCCAAGCGACCGCGTGGCGGCCTGGAGCGTTCGCGGATTGGCCTCGGAAAGCGAGTTGAACCGGGCCCCGTCGCCGCGGTAACGCTTGCGCCACTCGGGGTACGGGTTGTTGAGCCGCTCGGCCGACACGTAAGCGCGAAGGGCATCGCGGGCCCGGCTGCCGCCGACGTGGCCCAGTGTGACGGCCGCTCTGCGGATCGCGTCGCGGTCGCCACTTTGCAGGCGCGCCACAAGCTGCTGCTCGATGGCGTCCCAGTTGGTGGCGGTAAACCACGCCCGCCACGTGCGCGCCTGGCCGGTGCGCTCGACCAATGGGGCGAAGGCGTTGTAGCCGGCTTCGAGGTGGCCGGTGAGATTCTCCAGCGCGATGGCCGCCGACTGTGCGACCAGCGGGTCGGGGTCGGCTAGTGCTGCCAGCAGAGGCTCGACGGACTGTCGCGTGCCGCAGTCGGCCAGTGCCATCGCGGCCGCGACGCGAAGCTCGCGGTCGTTGTCGCTCAGCGCGGCCGCTAATGCCGGCGCGGCGTCAGGGTCGCGGAAGAGGCCCATCCGCTGGGCGGCGGAGATTCGCAGCCCGGCGTCGGGGCCCTTGAGCATGTTGGCCAGCGCGGCGACTTCGGCGGGCGCGGTCGCAAGCGGATCGAGCGTGTCGCTGTGGAGGTTCAGCCCGGCGGCCTCGCGGAAGCGGTCGAACTGCACGTTCATCAGGCCGGTGACTGCTGCGTTGTTGCCGCGGAAGCGGTGGGGGTTGCCCTGGCCGAGGGCCTTGAGCGGCTCGGCGAGTATCGCATCCGACAGGTCGGCCCCCGCGGCCGGGACGGCCTGGCGGGGATGATGACAGCCGATGCAACTGCGCGTCT
>JAUWQU010000487.1 GCA_030610965.1 Phycisphaerae bacterium | reverse complement strand
GGCTCGTTTGAGAACCGCACGCGGCTGCTCCTGGCGGCCGTCGACGGCATCCGTCGCCGGCTCGGACCCGACAGGATGATTGTCACGCGGCTGGGCGTCTTCGACGCAGTGCCTTTCCCCTACGGCTGGGGAACAAGCCGCGACGACATCACCGTTGCCGACCTGACCGAACCCAAGCGGCTGGTGGGCGAACTGGTCGCTCGCGGCGTGCCGATGATCAATATCACGGCCGCCAATCCGTACTACAACCCTCACTACAGCAGGCCCTACAGCAAGAGTCGGGAATCCGGCCTCCCTCCCGAGCACCCCATCAGCGGCGGCGCGAGACTGATTGCGCTGGCGGGCGAGATCCAAAAAACGTTCCCGCAGGTGGCCATCGTGGGCACGGGTTACAGTTGGTTGCGCGGTCTGATGCCCAACGTGATGGCCTGGGCCAAGCGAAGCGGCCTGACCACATTGGCGGGAGCCGGACGAATGGCGATTGCGTACCCCGATTTTCCGGCCGACGTGTTGGCTCGCGGCCGGCTCGACGAACGCAAGGTGTGCCTGGCCTGCGGCGCCTGCACGACCATCATGCGCGACGGCGGGACGACCGGCTGCGTCGTCCGCGATGGCGAGGTTTACGGGCCGATCTACCGCAGCGGTCGGGAACGAAACGAGAAGCCGCCCGCCTGACGGCAGGCGTTCGGCGTGCCCTCGGCCGGCGCTACGGGTCGCCGCGGCCGGCGGCGGGCTTGACAGGCGGTCCGCTCTTGCGGAGTATAACCGCCATGACAGACCATCCCGTAGCCATCGTAACCGGCGGCAGCCGAGGCATCGGCAGGGCTATCGCGCTGGAACTGGCCTCCCTGGAATATGACATCGCGATCAGCCACCTCGACTTCGCGGCGGGCAAACCCGACGACTCGGCCGCCGAGGAGACCGCCGCTCAGGTCGAGTCCAGGGGCCGGGCCTGCCTGGCGCTTCGGTCGGACGTCTCCCTGGCCGGGGACCGCCGCAGGCTCGTCGAAGCGGTTCGCGCCCGCTTCGGCCGTTGCGATTTTTTGATGAACAACGCCGGGGTCGCCCCGGTCCGGCGGACGGACATCCTCCAGGCCGACGAGGAAAGTTTCGACCGCGTCCTGGGCATCAACCTCAAGGGCCCGTACTTCCTGACGCAGTTGGTCGCCAACTGGATGATCGAGCAGCGGAAAGCTCATCCCGACCGACGGTATCGTATCTGCAACACTTCATCGATATCGGCGTACACCAGTTCTCCCAGCCGGGGGGAGTATTGCATTTCCAAGGCCGGCGTGAGCATGATGACCCGGCTGTTTGCAGATCGCCTGGCGGAATTCGACATCGGCGTGTTCGAGGTACGGCCGGGGATCATCGCCACGGACATGACGGCGGCGGTCCGCGAGAAGTACGACAGCCTGATCGCCGAGGGCCTGACGCCCACGCGGCGCTGGGGCCGGCCCGAAGACGTCGCGCTGGCCGTCGGCGCGGTGGCCCAGGGCCGCCTCGACTTCTGCACCGGCCAGGTGATCAACGTGGACGGCGGCTTCCAACTCCGGAGGCTGTGACTGACCGGGCGGACGCACTTATGAGGCTCAAGAGACACCGATTTCACACCGTTATCATCGGCGCCGGCGCCGCCGGCATGAACGCCGCCGTCCACCTCTGCGAGATGATGGCCCGGAAAGGCGTCCGCAGCGCCGGCCGGCGTATCGTCGTGCTGACCCGCGGCCTGGGGCTCGGCGCCAGCCGGATGAGCGGCTCCGACAAGCAGACCTATTACAAGATGGGGACGAGCCCGCAGACGGCCGACAGCGCCGCCAGTTTCGCCCGGAGCCTGACCGCCGCGGGTTGCTGCCACGAGGACCTGGCCCTTGTCGAGGGGACCGAATCGCTGCGGGAGTTCTACCACCTTGTGCGGGCCGGCGTGCCTTTCCCGCAGGATGCGCTCGGCTCGTTCATCGGCTACAAGACGGACCACGACCCGTTTGGGCGGGCGACCTCGGCCGGACCCAAGACCAGCCAGTGGATGAGCCGATGCCTCCAGGCCGAGGCCGAGCGCTACGGAGTCGCCATCCATGACCGGCAGGAAGTAGCGACGCTGCTGACGACGGGCCGCGGAGCCGGAAAACGCATCGTCGGCGTCCTGACGCTGGACATGGCCGCCTCCACCCGCCGGCAGGTCCGCGCGAACGTCTACTACTGCCGGAACCTGGTGCTGGCCGCCGGTGGACCGGGGGAAATGTACCGCGACACCGTCTATCCGCCGGGGCAGTTCGGGCTGCACGGACCGGCACTGGAGGCCGGACTGGCGGCGGAAAACCTGACCGAATCCCAGTTCGGACTGGCCAGCACGAAGTTCCGGTGGAACGTTTCCGGCACCTACATGCAGGTCATCCCGCGGATTTATTCCACCGACGCCGCCGGCCGCGAGGCGCGCGATTTCCTGGCCGACGCATTCCCGACGATGCGCCAAATGGCCGGCGCCATCTTCCTCAAGGGGTACCAGTGGCCTTTCGATCCGCAGCGGATCGCCGATTACCAGTCGTCGCTCGTCGACGTGCTGGTGTTCAGCGAAACCCGCCGGGGCCGTCGCGTGTGGATGGACTTCCGAGGCAATCCCGTCGGCCGGGCCGACATGCAGGCGTTCGACCTCGGCGACCTGCCCGACGAGGCATCGGATTATCTGCACAGGTGCGCGGCCTTGCAGGCGCGGCCCATCGACCGGCTGCGCCACATGAACCCGCTGGCGATCGAGGTTTACGCCGAAAACGGCATCGACCTCCGAAGGGAGCCGCTCGAGATCGCCCTATGCGCCCAGCACAACAACGGCGGGCTGGCCGTCAACACGTGGTGGGAGTCCGGCCTGCGGCATACGTTCGTGATCGGCGAGATGGCCGGCACGCACGGCGTCAACCGGCCCGGCGGCGCGGCCCTCAACAGCGGACAGGTCGGAGGACTGCGCTGCGCCACCTACATCGCCAACGCCTATCTCGAGGACACGATGGACTTCGGCCGGGCCCAGGCGCGCACCGAGGGACAACTCGGCCGGGCGATAGAGCGCCTGTTCGGCAGGAGCAACCCCAGGGCTCGGCGAAGCCCGCGAGAGGTCCTCGAGGAAATCCGGGACCGCATGACAGCCGCCGGCGGACACCTTCGCGAAATCGGCGCCGTGACGGCCGCCTTGCGGGACGCCATCGCCCTCGCGCGGGAGGTGCGAAAGAACGGCTTGGCGCGGGCGGGCAAGGAACCGGAGGAACTGGCCGCGTCGCTGGCCGCGCGGCACATGGCCCTGACCGGCGCGGCCTATCTGAAGGCCATCAAGGAACTGCTGCGGGCCGGCGCCGGATCCCGCGGGTCGTATCTGGTGGTCGGCCGGGAGGGCGCCGAAGTGCACCCGTCGGCGCTTGATGAACGGACGGGCAAACCCATGCGGATCAAGCCCGAGAACGAATCGCTTCGCCGCACGATCCTGCGGCTGCAATACGATCCGAAGGCCGCGGAACTGTTCTCCGTCCGCGCCGTGGCGCCGCGGACGGCGCCGGCCGACCGCAAGTCTTTCGAGACGGCCTGGACGGAGTATCGTGCTGGCGAAATATATACACACAGATAGGATGGTGCAGCCCATGGCAAGATTCAAGCGGCTGGATGTCCTGAACGCGATGGTCCAAACCGGCGTGGTGCCGGTCTTTTACCACGGTGACGTCGAGACGGCCGTCTCGATCGTTCGGGCCTGCGCCGACGGCGGGGCCGGGGGCGTCGAATTCACCAACCGCGGCGACGGGGCTCCCGCGGTCTTCGCGGAACTGGTGAAGCGGTTCGCCGAGGAGCGGCCGGAGGTGATCCTGGGCGCCGGCTCCATCGTCGACGCCCCGACGGCCACACTGTACCTGTCGTCCGGCGCCAACTTCATCGTCGGGCCCGTCCTCAACGCGGAGATCGCGCGGCTGTGCAATCGCCGCAAGGTCGCCTACAGTCCGGGCTGCGGCACGCCGAGCGAGATTTCGGCGGCCGAGGAACTGGGTGTGGAGATTGTCAAAATCTTCCCCGGCAAGGAAGTGGGCGGACCGGCTTTCGTCAAGAACCTGCTCGGCCCGTGCCCCTGGACCTCCCTCATGCCCACCGGCGGCGTGGAGGCCAGCCGCGAGAGTCTGGAGGCCTGGTTTGCGGCCGGCGTCGCGTGCGTGGGCATGGGGTCCAAACTCATCACGAAAG
>JAUWQU010000501.1 GCA_030610965.1 Phycisphaerae bacterium | reverse complement strand
TGCATTTTCGCCGCCCGCCACGTGGGATACAGTGCCCCGGCCACCGTCAGGGCCGTGCCGACCACCAGGCACACGCCCACCAGCGCCGCGACCCGCCCGTACGGCACGAGCGACCAGAGCCGTCCGCCCAGCATCGACATTCCCTCTATCGTCGTCAGCACCAGCCCCACCGCCACGCCGACGGTCGTGCCGACGGCGCCCTGGAAAAGGCTCTCCAGCAGGAACAGCTTGACGATGAGTGAGTCCAGCGCGCCGAGGCACTTCATCGTGCCGATCTCGCGGAACCGCTCGGTGACGCTCAGCAGCATCGCGTTGAGGATGCCCACGAAGCTAACTAGCATCGCCAACCCCACCAGCCAGTACGTCTGGATGCGGGCGTCGTCGTCGTCGAGGTCGGACAGGCTGCCGTCGGCGCGGAGCTGTTCGATCACGTGGGCCGGGGCGGCTTTGGCCAGGTGCGCCGCCAGCGCATCCGACGTCAGGATGTACGTCAGGAACGCCAGCGCCAGCACGATGCCGACAGTGACGAGCATCGACCGGAACAGCCGCACGCGCAAGTTCCGCCACGCGATGTGCATCGCCTGGCGCAGCGAGAGCTGTATCTGCCGCCGCATTCCCGCGGAGCCGGTCCGGCCGGCCCGGCTCGCACTCCTGCGGGCCGCCGCACCCGGGCTGCCGCGCGTCGATTTGTCTTCGCCTGTTTCGGACATCATGTCTTCTACTTCCGCTTGCTTGCGGATGGCACGTCCATCTCCATAACGACCATGCCTTTCGCCAGAAGCGCCTTCAAAAACGCCGTGACGCTCAGTTCCGCCTCGGCGCGACTCATCTTGTGGCCCTTCGCGAACCGGCTGACAAGCGCCTGCACCGACCGCTTGCCGTCGCAGGCCTCGAACAGTTCCAGGCCGTACGGGTCCAGGCCGTAGCTCTGCTCGCGGACGTCCTTGCCGGGCAGCATGCGCATCCAGCGAGACGTCCTCAGCAGCACCTTGACAATCGCCCCGCCGTCGGGGCGGTCCTTCACGGACACCACCTTTCCCTGCCGCGGCCGGCCCGACAGCGCCGCCCGCCGATCGATCGGCGACTTCTTCCGCCTGAAAAGGCCCACGCTACGTCTCCGCTTCGAACCTTGCGTAGTTCATCTTCGCGATGACCTCGGCGAGAACGTCCAGCCGCGTCTCCGACGGGTCGTCGACCTCCGCCATCAGCAGCCGCTCGAGGTCGCCGTCCTCCGCGGCGGCCGCGATGCTCCATCGCGGCGCTAAGAGGCCCAACGGCACAGGCAGGCGCTTGCTGCCCTCGCGGATGACGCCCTTCAGCTCCCGCTCGAACGACGCAACCTGCCACGGCCGGTCCTCCGCGGCGGCCCGGAACCTGCGATGCTCCTTGAACGGCGCGTTGTCGAGCCACTTCGGCAGCGGTCGCCGCGACAGCGCCAGCCCTGACGGGTACACCTGCCGCACCAATAGCCGCCCGCCGTTGGGCGCAGTGAAGCACAAGGCGATCTCGCCGAGGTGCAGCCGGCTCGCCCGGTAACGATAGCCGGCCGGCACGACAAAGCCGGCGTCGAAGACGGACCATCGGCACTCCTCGTCGTCGCCGGAGGCCGACAGCGACGGCAGCACGCGCCGGTCGATGCTCTTGAGCTGCCGCCTCGCCGCTGCCTGGTTGATCACCAACTCCATCGCCAAGTTCGCTCGCGGCGCATAACCATACCACACGCGGCGAGGCGCGTCATCGGCCTTGCCCCCGACGGCGAACGCGGCCGGGGCGAAGCCCTCGGGCGACGGCATTTCCTCGGGCCGGCCATCGCGGCCGGCGATTCGACGAATCCGCCCGCGAAGCCATCGCTCCGGCCGGAAGCGGCGCGACGGGCGCTGCCACTTTACCTGCATGACGGCCGAGTTGGCGTCGCCGAGCATCATCGTGCCCTTGCGGCCGTCGCCCTGGACGTCCAGCGGCCGCCAGTCCGGCGGCACCCGCATCCGCCAGCGGGCCCAGGCGAGTTCGATTGTCCGGCCTTGTTTCGACATTCTACACACCGTGGCGTCAGACGGGCAGTTTCGCGGCGCTCTTGCTCATGACTACAAAGCCGAGGCTCAACATGGTGATCAGCCCAATGCCGGCCGCGAAGCCCGCGGCGAAGACGATGCGGTACTTCGGCCACTTATCGCCGAACCATTTCCGGCAAACGTATCGGCCCAGCAGGGCGCCAACAAACATCGGGATGATCGCGTGCGGCACGGACTGGTCGAGCCCGCGCACGATGCCGTAGACCAGGAACACTGGCAGGCCGAAGTGGCTGAGCGATGCGTAGACAGCCAACGCCAGTACGAAGCCGACTGAGAGGTACTCCCAGACAAACGCTTCCTGGAACGGGCTGGCGGCTTCCCCGGGCAGCGTCGCCGAGTAGATCAGCCCCTCGCGGAACGCGCGGAGTTCCCAGAACTCGTTGGCGTACGGGAATAGATCGCTTGGCACCTCGGAGATCGACCAGATGAACTGAGCGAAGATGACCGTGCCGACGGCCATGATCGGGAAGATCAGTATTTCGGCCTTGATCAGCGAGGTGAACTTGCAGCCCGTCAGTTCGGTGGTGCGGAAGAACTTCACCTGCCCGGCGTAGTTGTGCAGCGGGATCGGGGCGAACCAGATTGCCGCGCCCTTGTACCCCGAGAGGATAAACGTCGCCTCGCGGACGAACGGGATCTGCACCTGCTGGCCGACGATGCCTTCCATCCGCGCCGAGACGTAGCTGATCAGCGGGGTGTAGACAAACCCGTAGAAGATCAGGATCCACAGCGGGAACTTCGTGCCGCCCTCAGGGATCGGCGACCAGTGGTTCACCAGCAGGTACGTCAGCGTGATGTAGCTGACCGTCGAGAACAGGTAGATGCCCAGGGCGATCCAGATGGAGAAGTCGCCTCGCCCGGCCGGCGGTTTGAACAGCTTGGACCAGTCAATCTTGCCAGCGCCGGCGGCGCCCATCTCGCGGCGTTTCTTGCGGAAGCTGAAGTAAAGAAGCAAGAAGCCGCTAATCGCGATAGCAAACAGCAAGCCCAGACGGAAGCTGAAGTAGAAGTCCATCGTGTTCGACTGGATGGTGTGAATGCCGCCTAGCCCCGGCTCCCACCCGTGCAGCAGGCCGGTCTTGAACAGGATGGGATTGGCGATCATGGTGACGACCAGCCCGATGAAGCTGCCCACCATCGCCCAGAACGGCAACACCATCCCCAGCACGACGAACGACAGGTCGAAGCTGATCATCATCGGCATCGCCGGCAGTACCTGCTCGGTGTAGCCGGTCATATCAACGAACGGCAGGGGAATGATGCGTATGGAACTGGTGAAGATGGCGCTGGTGATATTCGGGATCGCCAGATAGATCGTCCCGAAAGCCAGGCCGGCCGCGGCGCCGATACTGAATGTCCGCCATTGCCAGCTATCTTGCTGGCTGGATGCGTCGGCCAGGGCCGTCATGCCCATTGCGCCAACTGGTGCCATAGGGAAGGGTAGTTCCTCGACGTCGCTGGTCAGGCGGAACATCACATAGCCCAGCCCGAAGTGGTCCAGCCGGGAGATGAACATCTGCAGCAGCATCAGACCGATCGGCAGCATCCAGGCTGTCATCATGAAGTCGCGCTGGGCCAGGACCGCCGGGTCGGACGGGGCGTACCACTGGGGGATAAACTCGGTGATGCCGAGGCGGCGCATCTCCTCGGATTGGACCATGAACTGGTGCCACAGCAAGCCGCCGCCGGTGTGGATCACGGCGCCGCACATATAGAACAAGACGAAGATTTCCGGGCGTTTGAGCGTCTTCATCGCGCGGCGGGCAACTTCGATGTACAGGATCACCGTTACCCACTGGGCGGCCGACCCCATCTCGACGCCGGCGACCAACTGCATGTACAACTGCGCAGGAGTCATCAGCAGGCCGACGAACAAGGCCATCACCACGGTGCCGATGTTGACGCCGTCTTCGAAGTGATCCGGACGCTGCATCAGGTCCCGAAACTCCCTGAATTCCTTGTCTTCTCGCATGTAAGCCCGCTTTCGATCAGGCATGTCTCACCCGTTGTGATTTTCTCTTGGTTGTCATAGTCCGGCTGTTTCGG
>JAUWQU010000153.1 GCA_030610965.1 Phycisphaerae bacterium | reverse complement strand
TCCGACGGCTGCCACGGCTACTGGGAACTGTCGGAGAACATAACGCCCACCTCGGCCAAATCGGTCATCGCCTACGACGCCAAAACGGGCAGGGAGTTGTGGCAAGCAACCGGCGAAAACCTCAAGCACATCACGCCGTTGTCCCTGTCGGCCAGGGGCGACAACGTGTTTTACCTCGACAATAACAGCCTGCACTGCCTCGACGCCAAGACAGGCCGGCCTCGCTGGGCATCGCCGTTTGCGACCGAGGGGCTGTTCATCCGCAGCTACGCCCCGACGGTGACGATCGGCGCCGACGTGATCTCGGTCCTCAAGTGGAACCGCATGTGCGGCTACGCGATCAAAGACGGCCAGAAGCTCTGGGAGGCCAAGGGCGCCATCGGATTCGGGGCACCGGGCGACATGTTCCTGATAGACGAGACGATCTGGACCGAACCGCTTTCCAAGTCGATCTGGCGGAAAAGCCGGACCGACAGCGAAGGGATCGTCCGCACGGGCATCCCGATCCCGAAGACCGAGTTCCTAAACGAGGCCAAGACGACCGCCGGCGTGAACATCCGGACGGGCGAGATCACCAATATGCTGCCGTTCGCGCACAACCAGCACCACCACCGCTGCTACCGCGACAAGGCCACCGGGCGCTATATGCTGATCGGGTACAGCGGCATCCAACTGCTCGACCTCAAGACCGGACTCCGCTCCACCAACCAGTGGGTCCGCGGCATTTGCCAGTACGGCATCATGCCCGCCAACGGCTTCATCTACGTCCCGCCGGACCCCTGCCAGTGCTACTCCAACATGCGCGTCAACGGGTTCTTCACACTGCTGGAACGCAACTCGATGGACGATATCAAAATCGCCCCGGCTGTCGAGAAGGGCCCGGCTTACGGCGCGAATCCGCAATCCAAAACCCCAGGTGCGCAATCGGCCGACTGGCCGACGTACCGGGGCGACATCGCGCGGAGCGGCGCGGCCAGCTGCGAAATCGGCGAGAATCTGACCGCCAAATGGCAGGCCGACATCGGCGAGGGCATCACCGCGCCGGTCATCGCGGGCGATAGAGTCTACGTCGCACAGAAGGACGCCTACACCGTTCACTGCCTCGACAGGGCCACCGGGCAGGCCGTCTGGAAATTCCTGGCCAACGGGCCGATCGACTCCCCGCCGACGATCCACGCCGGGCTGTGCCTCGTCGGCTGTGGCGACGGATCGGTCTACTGCCTCGACGCAAGCAGCGGCGAGTTGGTGTGGCGGTTCAAGGTCTCCGCCCTCGAGCGCAGGATCGGCTCGGAGAATCGACTCGAATCGCCGCTGGCCATCAGCGGCAGCGTGCTGGTCCTCGACGACGTGGTCTACTTCGCCGCCGGCAGGTCGACCTTCCTCGACGGCGGAATCCGCCTCTACGGGCTGGACGTCCGGACGGGCAGCCAACTCTACAACCGGGTGCTGGCCTCGGGCTACTGGGCCAAGGCCGACGCCAGCACCCCCGGGGTGCCGCGGGCCAAGGCCAAGCGCGGCAGCTCGACCGCGGCGCTGGTCGATATCCTGGTCTCCGACGGCGAGGGAATCGCCATGCGACAGGTCCGGCTGGACAAGACGCTGACCAAGGGCGGAGCGGGCGAGATGCTCTTTTCCTCCAAGGGCCTGCTGGACAACACGTGGTTCCACCGGCAGAGCTGGAAGCTCGGAGACGCGTCGGGCCAACTCATCGTGCATGACGCCAAGGCTACCTACAGCGTGACCAACCCCTACTCGGGGCTCAAGCAACGGCGCGCGGCCCAGTACAAGAAGTACAAGCAGGACGGCCATCTCCACCAGAAGTTCACGCGCTACGAAGAGTCGTTCTTCCCGGTCGGCTCGACGATCTCAGCCAAGCTCGCCGGACGACGCCGGGAGCCCGCCGGCGAGTCGTGGTCCATTACCGAGCCCTTCCAACCCCGCGCGATGGTCCTGGCAGGCCAGCACCTCTTCCTCGCCGGCTGGCTCGACGCGGTGGCAATCCAGATGAAGACCGGCCGGGCCCTGTCCAAGGACAACCCCGACCCGCACGAGTCGGTCCTGCGAATCTACTCGGCCCGGACGGGCAAGCGCCTCACCGAGTACAAACTCCCCAGCGACCCCGTCTTCGACGGCGCGGCGGCAGCCCACGGCCATCTGTACCTTTCCCTGAAGAACGGCAAGCTCATCTGCATGGGACAGTGATCTGCATCCGCATCGTCGCGGCCGCGGCCGTCGTCGCGCCCAACCGCCGCATGCCGGCGATCAGCTCTCGCCCGCGGCTGAGCACTCCCGCCAGCGCCGCGGTCGCCAGATACAAACTCTTCATCAAGGCAGCCCTTCTTCGACTCCGCCGTCCTTGGTATCAAGAAAGCCCTGCGCTCATGCGGTTAAACGATGCCTCACCACAAACAGACTGTAATCTTTATCCGGGGGAATGCGATGGCAAGCCGGATCCTATTCCTGCGATAGCGAACAGCTTCAACGCCCGCCCGTCGGCTGCGTGGCGGAAGTCCACTTTTTGTGCAACTGCCGGACCTTCTGGTTTCCTCCCGCCAAGGCGAAGGCCGCCGTAACCCGCAAGGCCGCCACCTGCTCGGCCTCGGCAGGATGTCCCCTGCCCGCCGCCGCGCGCTTCACGGCCGCATACTCCGCCAGGGCCTTGGTCTGTCCCGCGCCAAGCGTCCGCAGCAGGGTCCGATCGCCCTCGCACACGTCAAGATAGTGGCAGCATGCCAGCGCCAGCAGAAGCCCCTCCTGCGAACACGCGAAGTCCTTCGGCCTCCCTTTGTGGCTGGGGGCCAGGGCCGTCTGGTTGCGAAGCAGAGCCTGGGCAAGCAGATCCAGCATCTCCGCGGGCTTCTCGTCAAAGAATGACAGCAGGTAGGCGCAGACAAAGACTCCCGGCGCGTGGCGTGCATTGGGGCGCCATGGCTCGTCGGGTCCGATGGTTTCAGGCAGATCGTCAACGTACTTACGCAGGGCCGCGATCGCGGCATCCTTCAGGCGGATGCGTTCCGCGGCAAATCCGTTGGCGGCAATCTGGAGCAGTTCCGCGATGCGGGGGTCCGTGGCTATGTCCTCCAGGTACTCCTCGGCTCCCAAAGGGGGCGGGCTGGCAATGGGCGTCCGCTTGCCGAGAACGTACGTCTTGAGGAGAATCTGCGAGACCGTGTCTGGGATCCTGTCGTATCGCTGGATGCTCGCCAACGCCCGCTTCGCCCGCACGGCTCGCTCAAAATCCTTGTCCCGTGATGCCGCGCGCAACGCGGGCAATGCCGCCGCTCCAATCCCCACCAGCGCCCGCTGCGCCGCCTCGCGATCGGCGAACTTCTCGCTGCCAAGCCGCCTGATCAGCCGCTCGATATCGGCCGCCTTCGCCGCCGGCTGAGTGGCTGCTGACGCGGCAGATGGCTGGCTGGTGACGTTCTCGCTCTTGCCCGCTTCGAGGTCGATAAGCAACTCAATGCGATTGGCGCCCTCGGGGACTACAACGTCCCGCACCAGCAGGTTCCTGTTTCCCGGCCCAAGGACACCAACACAGTATCGCGTCCAATCGGTCCGACGGCCGCCAATCGGCGAGCCGACACCATCCTCGCGCACGGTCCAGATTGCCCATCGCCCGTCCGGGCCGGTGCGAGTGCCGCAGATGACCGTGTCACGAATAACGATCATTCTGGAGTCTATTACTACTGGATCAGGCCTGACTGTCCTTGACCAGCTTTGCTCATTGGCGTCGCCGGTGAAAAGATGCACCTTAGCGCCGGCAACGGGCTTGCCCTCACCACTGACGACCGTGCCCGAAATCCTCTGTAGCGGCGTGGCTTTCAGCGTGATCTCCAGGTCCCGGCCCTTTCCCGGCTGGAGTTGCACGGCCAACCGCCGGTGCAGGTAGAACGGCGGCGCCTTTTCCAGCGTCTTGACCTTGTATTGCCTCCACGGGCCCGAACTTGGCCGTGGGGCTCGCAGAGTGATAGGCACGGTCCCGGAGGAAGGCAAGGCGATTCGCCCCAGATCGAACTTGCCGTCAGCTCCCGTATACTCGCCTACAGAATAGTAGTGTTCCATGAGGCAAAACACATCCTTGACGGGCTTGCCCTGGGGATCGATCACTGTTCCTTTAACTCGCGCGGCCCCGTGCATCTGGAGGATTAGGCCGTCGGAAATATGTCGGGGTTGCAGCGGCTTGGTCTGCCTCAAGGCCAACCCCTTGTCAGGACGGCACGCCGCAAGAGGGAGCGACTGCCCGACTTGCGCCGTGGCGATGATGAAGCCGCCGTTGCTGTCGGTTCTCACATAGCCGTACTGTTTCCGGTAGTCGAAAACCGCCTTCATTCGGGTGGCGACCAGGGCGCCGGCGACCGGCTTGCCCGCATCGTCGATCACCTTGCCACGCAAAAGGGCGACACGATGCAAGTCGATGCTCGTCTCATTGTATTCCCCGCTCGCCAGAGTCACTTTGGGGAATTCGCTGCGAAGAATCCTGTGGAAATGCCCGGGGGCCGAAGCCGTGATGGTGTACTCTCCCGCCGGAATGCCGGCCAGCTTGTACCGCCCGTCCTTGCCGGTCGTCGCCTCTATTCGGAAGCTGTTGGCAAACGGCGGCCGGATGATCACCGTGGCGCCTGCGATGGGCGTCTGTGTATCTTGATCGCGAACAAAGCCCTCAAGCGTCGATGCCGGCTCAAGCTTCAAATCCAATGCCTTACCCTTGTTGATTCTGATAAGCCGCTGTGGTGTGGCCAGGTCGCCCGCTCTTATGATCGCGACGGTCTGGCCCAAGTCGCCGCTGGCCGCAACTTGGAACTTGCCGTTCGCATCGGTCGTGGTCTGGCAACTCCGCCCGTACTCCCCGACAAGCCGCACCGGCAGATTGGCCCCGGGCAAGCCACCAGGGCCCACCACAGATCCCCGGATAACGTGCAGGCCTTGTTTCCGCAGCACCAGTGCCACGGCCGTGTTATCGGCGGGGATAACCTGGACGGAATTGGACAGGTGGTACATACTATACGAACCGGCGACGACTTGATAAAAGATGTCGCCAAAAGGCACGGACAGCTCAAATCGCCCCTTCTCGTCGGAGTGGGTTTCCGCCATCAAGGCCCACCATATATCACGCCCCATGGCGTTGCTCTTGGCTGTAACCAGGACGTTCGCTCGCGGCTTGCCCTTGTCATCCACGACCCGGCCGGCGATTTTGGCGGGCGGGCGGACACCCGGCGCGGGGGCGATCTCGGGTCCGCGTGCAAGGACCATGATCACCGCATCCGCCGCCACGCGGAACCGCCACGGGCCTTCCAATTCCGCCAGCTCGACCGTGGCCTTGAGCTTGTGCTTGCCGGTCAACAGGCCCTCGGGAAGTGTCACGTAGGTCCCGTCGCTTCCCCACGTCTTCCCGCTGGCAACGACCTCCCCGTCTAGTTCCGCGGTCCAGGTCGCTTTCAGGAACTCCCAGGGCTTGAAAGACGGCATCCCCGTGTCGGGGGCCATGTTCGCCACACCCCTGACCTCCAGCACGGCAATGCGGCTGCCTCCCGGCCTGTAGCTCTGATCGACGCGCCAGCCCACGCGGGCCGACCGGCTCACGAAGGCCGTCTTCTGGTCGTCGCTAAGAAGGCCTGCCTGCCAGGCGTCGAACATCAGCCCGTGCAAGCGCACGGCGGGCTCACCGACGACCTTCTGTGACTGTTCGAGCAGGTACGGGACCGTTCTGCCCAGCCGTTGGTGAATCCACTGACGGCTGGCATCCCGCTCGGCCTTGCTGCCCCGTCCGAGGAAGACAGCAATCTTGGTCCGATACATCTCCGGCAGGATAAGATTCTCTTCGATTATCTTCAGCGTGCTTTTCGCGCGTTCCGCGCGCTCGGGGTCCTTGTCCGAAACCGCCGCCTTCATCGCCGAAAGCGCGGGCCGGCCAATCTCGATCAGTTCTTTGACGGCGGCCTGCCGCTCCGCGTACTTCTTACTTCCAAGCTTGGCGATCAGTTCGGCGATATGATCCTGGCTTACATTCGGCTTCCCGGCCGGTTGTGTGCTCGGCCCCGAGCTCGTCGAGGGGGCGGCAGCAGTAGCATCGCCATCGCCGGCCCATGCTGCCGTAAGCCCGAGAAGAAGGCTTAATCCGACCGCCAGGTATCCGCGCATAATGCCTCTCCCGCATTCGATATGAGCATTAGACGCCGCATATCAGCCTTGGTTCCAATACATTCCGAACCTGCCTGCAGGACAGGCCACGTCTCCGGCGGTAGCTGGGGCTCGAATGCGTAGCAGGCCTCGGCGTCCAGGGCGGTCAGCCGGTCGCCGCCGGCTGCGTGGCGGGCGGCTGCGCAGGACGGGGCGAGGACGTGTTCTTCACTATAATCTGCACAGGCTCGGACGTGATCGTTCCCGTGTAGTAGCGTTTCACTTTGGTTTCCGTGACCTGGAAGCGGCCGTCGCTGAGCTGAGCACCCAGGCGACGAACCTTCTGCACAAAGGCCGCCTTCGTCGCAGGCTGCGTGGCGGGCCTCGTGGCCGGTTGGGTGGACGCTTGGCGGGCCGCGGGCCCGGCCAGGCCGTAGACGAATATCCGTCCCTTGCCCTCGCACCTCCGGCCGGTGCAAACGATCAGTTCGGCCTTGCCGTCCCCGTCGATGTCGGCCGGGACGACCCGCAAGGCTCCTCGCTGGAACTTCGGGCTTCGCCAAAGGAGTCGGCCGGGCACGTTACCGGCTATCTCCTCGATCAGCACGGCGAAACCGGCCTGCGTGTCCATACAGCCTTCGGTCCCCAGCAGCCCGCCGCCGGTGACGATGGTCTTCAACGCCAGGGCTCGCCCGGCGAGTTTGAAGGAGGCGGCAGCGCCGGGAATCTCGCCTGGATTCTTCTTCTTGATCGCCTCGGTCCGCAGTGTCACCGCGCGGTCCGTCACCACGAGACGGTGACGCTCGGTGGCGCCTCTGTCGCTACCCGCGATGGCGGTGACGACGTCCCGGCCATCGGTGTGGACGACTGACAGCGCGAGCGTGCGGCTGAGCAGTTCGCTGGCGAACCTCTCGGCCCAGCGCTCCGGCGTGTTGGCGCCCTGATCGAAAATCGCCAGAAGGCATCGCTTGTGGGTATTGTCCTCGATGGTCGGGCGAGCAGCGCCTTTGACCATGTCGAAAATCTGCACGCCGACCGTGACGCCTTCGAACGTATTGCCCCGGACCGTGGGGGCGGCGCCGCGGCAGAGGATGGCCGCCGCGCCGCCGCCAGTAATGGTGTTGCCCTCGATGAGCGGGCAAGCGCCTTTTTCGCAGAGTATCCAGCCTTGTCCGTACGTTCCGCTCTGCAAGCGGCAGTTGCGGATCGTCGGGGACGCGGCGTCGCATCGCACGGCCGACCGTCGGGCGCCGATGACGGTGCAGCGTTCCAGTCGCCCGCCCGATTCGGTGCCCTCGAACCGGATCCCGCCCCAGTAGTAAGGCTTGGCCGGGCGGAACTCGATGGGCTTGGCCTTGGTTCCGACGGCGAGCAATTGCCCGCGGACGACGATGCGAGCATTCCAGCCCTTGCGAGTTTCGATGACGGTTCCGGGCTCGATCCGCAACGTGCTGCCCTTGGGCACGATGTACTCGCGGTCCAAGACCCGGGAGCCCGACCAGACGGTCGTATTGGCATCGTCTTGCGCTTCGGCTCGCACGGTGAGCCCGGGGCAGATCACGATCGCCAGAACCAGCCAGATTGTGCTGGCGCAGCCGTGTTTCATGGCAACTTCCTTTCTTCTTCACCGACGGATGTGTCTTCCGCCTGCGAGAGTTTCTCGACCCATACC
>JAUWQU010000331.1 GCA_030610965.1 Phycisphaerae bacterium | reverse complement strand
CCCAGCGAGAGTGCCAGCTATAATTTTCCAGTCAGTATGTACGACCAAAGTACGTCACTGGAATATTATTGGACCAACAGTGCAGCCAACGCCTGCCGATCAATCGCACGCAATTTCGAAGAACCGGGATTGAGCTTGCATGATTACCTCACGCAGCACATGGAGCTATACCAAAAGGAAATGCGCCCGCGTCTGTTGCTGCTTGCAGAGAGCCGCGTCAATCGTTTTGCCATAAGGGCTTGTGCGGCCCTAGTGGCCGCCGGGGAGCGCACGGAGTTCCTGCAACAACGCCTGACGGCGATGGTCATGGGTGGGCCAGGCTACACAAGTGATGACGCAGTCAAGTTGTTGAAGCAATGTGGCTTCCCGATCCCTGCGCCTTGGCCAACCATAGAATCGCTGAGTCCCTATGAGGACGATGCGGTGGCTGGGATGGACGCCCTGGGCGATCCGCTGCCGGCTGGTGCGCTGCTGCGAGTTGGCAAGGAACTTCACGCGAGCTCCCCAGCGCAACCTTGCCTCAGGATGCTCGACGGCCCTATCGATGGGCGGATCATGTACCTCACGGACGAATCCCGCCGGGATGAGCACGGGTGGTACATCGGCCGCCTGGACATCGGGACGGGCGAAATGACCCGCGTGGTCCCGGCCGGGCCGGACGAAGTCATGGCAGCGGCCGTGTCGGGTGACGGCACCGTTCTGGCAACCTACGGCAAGTATGCAACCGAGCCGCCCACCGCCTCAAGGCGGAGGGCTCCCAGCCTCTATCGCCTTATGCTGTGGAACCTCCAGACGGGTCAGCCAATTGGGGAAATCAAGCCGGCCTACAAGATCAAATGGCTGCGTTTCGACCCCCATCACCCTCGCCTGATTGCCGGCGACTGGACCAGCGGGTGTGAAGGTGGCTTTATGAGCGTCTATGATGTTTCGCGGAGACAACTGCTTTACCGCCTGCCGCTAGGCAAGGACACGTCGGTGGGCAGGCGCTGGTTGGTGATGTTTGCCGCGAATCCAGACGATGCCGTATCCCGCAAGGCTGGCGGAATGGTGATGCTGGGGCTGCTGGGAGGCCAAATGAAGGTCTGGCGCGAGAGTACTGGAATGCGGGCGGAGGATCTCAACCCCCTTGTAAAGGTTCGGATGGCCGCCCAGTCGCACTGGTCAAATAGGGTCGCCACGTTCTCCGGTGGCGACGCGGGGCTTCCGCGCGGCATCCTGCGGATTTGGAAACCGAGAGGCTGGGAGAAGGTGGTCTCTGGGTCCTCGACGAACGACCCAGGACCGGTCAGAATACGCAAGTTGCAGGTATCGCGCTCCGGAGATGGAACGCGGGACTTTATCGCGGCCGCATTTTCGCCAAAAGACGAGTTCCTCCTGACGACGCACTATCGCAGCAGTTCCATCATCGTCTGGGACTTGGAAGGCAGGCCGCGGGGCCGAATCACCGGCCATGCCGGGCCCGTGAGGGAGATAAGGTTCATCGGCGACAAGCTCGTCTCCGCCAGCGACGATACGACGCTGCTGGTCTGGGACTGGCCAAAGATCGCCGAGTGGTGCCGCCGACAAGCAAATAGTGATAAGGCGGATACCCCGCAGTATCCATGAAAGAGGGCTGCCGCGCCCATGCTACGAAAGCGGAGCATGCGTGAGGCCTCCTTGTTCCGGGCGTCTGTGTCATTGACGAAACGCCTTGACCGCCTCCGGCGGGCCTGCTAAGCTGGCGCGTCGGCCTACGGAATCAGGATTCGAGGAGAGCTTCCATGCCCCCGCAACCGTTTATGGATCTGGCCGCGATGGGCTTCGACAACATGCTTGCCGACCGCGAGGGCATATACAAGGTCAACCCTCACCGATTCGAGTTCGCCCAACTCGACGGGATTATCAAGCTGGACTACGAGGCGGGCGTGATCGCCGGCTATCGCGACGTCAAGGCCGACGAGTACTGGGTTCGCGGGCACATTCCAGGCCGGCCCATCTTCCCGGGCGTGCTGATGATAGAGACGGCCGCTCAACTCGTTAGCTACTACGTTGTCAGCAATCAGCCGGACAAGGGCTTTCTGGGCTTTGGCGGCGTAGACGGCGTGAAGTTCCGCGGCTCGGTCGAGCCCGGCCAGCGGATTATCATGCTCGGCAAGATGGTCGAGATGCGCCCGCGCCGCAGCATCGGCGACACCCAGGCATTCGTGGACGGCAAGATGGTTTACGAGGGGCGGATAACCGGTATGTGGGTCTGACTTACGACGGCTCAGCGAGGATAAGATTCCGCCATGGCTGGTCCGATCCCCAGCAGCGACCTGGCCGGGATGTTTGACGGCCGGCTGGACGTGGCAGCGCCGCTGAGCGACCAGCAGCTTCGCGAAATCCCCACCAAACGCGGCGTGTTTCTCCTGACGGCCGAGGACGATCGGCCGATCCTGCTGACGACGGCCGCGTCCATCCGCAGCCGGCTTCGAGGCCGGCTCGACGAGAACGACCCTGCGCAGCCCACTCGCTCGGCCGACCTGCGGACCATCACGCGGGCCGTCCACTGGAAGCTCGCCGGCGGGCACTTCGAGACGGACTGGCGGTACCTCGAACTCGCCCGGGCGATCTGGCCGAAGGCATACGCCAAGATGCTCTCGTGGAAGCCGCCGTGGTTCGTCCACGTAGACCCGGGCGAGGCCTACCCGCACCTCCAACGGACGCGGGATGTCTTCGCGGCGGCGGGGCGGTACGTCGGGCCGTTCGAGACCGCCCGCTCGGCCGAGAAGTTCATCGAGATCGTCCAGGACGCCTTCGACCTCTGCCGCGACATCCAATGCCTTCGCCGCAGCCCCAACGCCCCGCGCTGCGCCTACGGCCAGATGGGCCGCTGCCTGTCGCCCTGCGACGGGACCATCGGCATGGATGACTATCGGCGACAGGTCGCCCGGGCCGCGGACTTCGCCGCCGGGCTGCGAGCCGAGCGCGTCGAGCAGTTAAAGGGCCTGATGCAGTCGGCGGCGCGGGAGTTGAAGTTCGAGCAGGCATCGGCGCTGAAGGCCCGGATCGAGCGGCTGGCGGAACTGGACGCGCCGACGTACCGCCACGTCTCGACGGGCGATGAGTTCCGCTTCCTGATGATCCAGCCATCCGGCAGCCGGCGGCGGGCGAAGGTGTTCCTGGCCGACCGCGGCGCAGTCCAGAAGGCCGAGCCGCTGGAGTATCCGCTGGATGCAAAGAAGATCCAGCGCCGCATCGACCGGATGGAGCGTTTCCTGGCCGCGGCCGGCTCGCGGACGCCCGACGAGGCCTACCGATGGCGCATGGGCCTGGTTGCTCGCTCGCTGTTTGCCGGCCCGTCGCAGGGCGGGCTCCTGATCCGCTGGCGGCGCGACCTGGCGGCCGAGGAAGTGGGCCGGGCCATCGCCGCTGCCGCCGGCGAGCTGGGCCTGTCGAAGAAGCCGCGCGCCAGGAGAGGCGAGGGCAAAGGACCGGGGGCGTCCGAGGCCGCACCCCTTTAGGCTCTGTTTGAAAACGCTGGCGCAGGTGCGTGGGGTTTCTGGCAGGCCTCAGGTAATTGCCCTCGTGTCACCCCCAAGCACACATCGCTTGGGTGTGGCGCCATCAACTCACGCTCGAGCGGGCACCGGGAGCAATCGCCCGGGTTCATGGCCCCCACTGCCGGAAGGCCTCTTCGCACACCCGGCTGAAGTAATCCATGCTCGGCGCTGCTATGGTGGCGGGTATAATGCTAACGGGCGTAAACCCGGACCTGGGGTATTGATGAAGCGAGTTGCGGGCAACATACGATCCTGGTTTCCTCGTCGCCGCGGGCGGCACTGGCGGTACGTCTCTCCGCACCGGCGGGGGGCGGGCGTGGTGTTTCTTGCGCTGCTGACGGTGGGGGTCGGCGCGTACTGGTTCGTGCCGCGAATGGTCAACAAGTGGACCCGCACCGAGGCCGCCGCCTATCTGCGGTCGATCACGGGCGGGCGGGTCCGTGTCAGGGAAGGCCGATTCAACCTGTTTGGGGGCATAGAGATAGGCCGTGTAACTATCGACGCGCCAAACAGTACGCCCGCGCCCGGCCAGCATCTCTTCCAGGCCGACACCGTGGTGCTTCGTCACCGCCCCTGGAGCCTGATTTTCAAGGGCCGGCTCGAGCCCACGGAGGTCATCTGCATAGGCCCGTCGATCACGCTGGGCTACGACGCCAATACGGGTCGTTACGACTTCGAGGAACTCATCGCCCAGATCGGCCGGTCGAGGTCCACCGACGGCCCGGCCTTCAACGTGGGCAATCTGCCGGTGATCTCTTTTCGAGACATTCGGCTGCCCGTTCTGGCCAGCGAGAAGCTGCTGAATATCACAATGATCCCGCAGGACGGCGTGTACCGGATCGTCATCGAAGAACTGCGCGTGGGGGAGGAACCCATCCGCGCCACGTGGCTGCTGGACCTCGCGACGGGCGAGGTCGAGCTTGTGGAAGGCACCGTTCCCGAGATAGACTATACCGACACCATCCTGCCGGAGCAGTACGCCCAGTGGCGGAAGCGATACAACATTCGCGGCAAGGTAGTGCTCAAGGGCCGGCCCGCTTCGGCGACGAGCCCGGCATTTCTGGACGCGGAGTTGGACAATGTGTCGCTTCAGTTCCCCCGCGACCAGGGGGGCATGGAGATGTCTGACGTTTACGGCACGCTGACTTTCCGCGCCGACGGCGTGACGGCCCGGAACCTTACCGGCAGCCTCGCCCAGGCGGGCAATGCGGCCTTCACGCTTTCGGGCCAGTACGGCGGCTACGACGCCAACAGCCCGCTCGATCTGACCATTCACGCATCCGGGATGACCGTTCCGGCCCCCGACATCGCCACGGGCTGGCTGGCCGGCACGCTTGAGACAATCAACAATTCGTTCAAGCCGGTCGGCAAGTTCGACCTGGACCTCAACATCCGCCGCCAGGCTGACGGACAGGTCGAGTTCCTCGGCACGGCCAAGCCGTTGGGAATGTCCGTCACTTACCACAAGTTCCCGTATCGCGTCGACGACGCGGTCGGCACGCTCACCTTCACCGGCGACGCCAACGGCCAATGGCTTACCCTCGAAGACGTCAGCGCGCGTCACGGCTCGGCCAGGTTGGTCGTCAGCGGCAGGGCCGGCCTGCGAAAGAGGGATGCCTACGACGTGACGGTCCATGCCGAGGACCTGACGCTCGATGAACCGCTGCACCATGCCATCCCAGCCGCTCAGCGCCCCATCTGGGACGATTTCAGCCCGGCCGGGATCATGGGCGGCGTGAAGTTCCGCATATGGGCCAGCCGCGGCAACGATCCGAACCCGGATGTCGACATGACGCTGTCGATGGACGGCCGGTGCTCGATGGCGTACGATGGCTTCCCCTATCGGCTGGAAGAGCTGACCGGCCAGGTGCGCCTGGCTGACG
>JAUWQU010000429.1 GCA_030610965.1 Phycisphaerae bacterium | reverse complement strand
ACCGACTCGGGTACCAGGAACCCGCCGTTCCAGCGGCGCGAGGCGTTCATCATCCACTGCCAGTGCTTGACCATGCGGAGATAGTCAGGAGTGTGCGGGTTGTGGATGCCGTCGATGTTGCCCCACACGAAACCCATCATCCCGCCGGTATGCCCCGCATTGCGCCACAGGTAGCCGTCGGTGACGTGCCGGCCGAAGACCTCGGCCTTGACCCGGTCGCCCAGCAGCGCGAAGCCCACGCCGGTCTGGGCGTCCTTGCCGTTGCCGGTGCCGGCGAACTCGGGCCGATGGTCGCCATAGGGCACGGTGCCGTGGTCGGCGAACCGGGCGAAGAATCGTGTGGCCCTGGCCAGGGCATGCTCGCGGACCGGCACGCCGGCTTCCTTGAAGAGGAGCAGGGCGGTCCAGCCCCCGGCCCCCGCGCAGTGCCGCAGCCCGCCCTGGACGTATCCCTTGCCCGGATGCGGGCCATGCCCCCACGAGCCGCAAGGTTGCTGACTGAGGGCCAGCGTCTGGCCGATCCGCTGGCACAACGGCAGGACCGTATCGTCGCCGGTCTGGAAGTAATACTCGGCCAGGAAGATGCCCATGTGGCCCCAGCCCCAGGCGACAGTGCCCGTATCGTCGGGGTTGAATCGCTTGGCGTAGGAGTAGGCCAGCCGGCGGGCGTTCTCCAGGTACTTGGGGTCTTCCGAGGCCAGCCACGTCAGCCCGTTGAGGGCGTAACCGACGTACATTCGCCCGTCGAAAGTGCCATCAGGATTCTGGGCGCGGGCGAGGAACTCGCAAGTGTCTCTGTGGATGGCGCGGCTCTTGGCGCAATTGTAGGGAGCCTCGGGGCCGAAGGCGCCGAGCTTGCGGATGGGGAGAGTGACGCTGACGGCCTTGCCGCTTCGCATCAGGCGAAGGGCCATCTTGCCGCTCTGATCGGAGACCTCGACCTGCTGACCGAGGGTCTTGAGCGGCTCGTCGCCGAGGGCCTGCCCGTTGACGGCCAGCAGCATGTCGTTGGGCATGACGATCCCGTCGGCCGGGGAGCCGTTCTCGACCTCGCGGACGACGAGCGCGTCGCCGAGGATCCACCCGTTCATGCCCGTGGGCCCGAAAACCGTGGGGATGTGGAACCGCTTGCCGTACATGGCCACAGTGGGCGTGAGGTCAGCACGCGTGAAGAACGTCTCCTTCGCCGGCGCCGCAGCCGTCGGGCTGGACGAGACGACCATGAGGGCGATGACGACAAGGCCCAGCCGAACGGCCGGGGTGAGCTTGGGAGAACGCATTATGTATCCTTTCTCCGCCAACAGTTCAAAGTCGATACGGTCAGGACCATCCCGCCGTATCCCACGGGAGTATCCGCCAATAAAGGCCAGCCGTCAATGGCCGGCATTTCCCCGACGAATCCGCGCCCACGGCCACCGCAGGCCCTTTTCGATTGCCGCCTGAATCTCAGGCAGGGCCTTGGGGCCCAGCGCTATATGGACTTCTCGACTATCTTCAGCGTCGCCGTAGCGTGGCTCTCCATGCGGTTGTATGCATCCAGCAGCTTGCGGGCATACGCGAGGTTCGCAGCAGAGGCTGACTTCGACGCGATGTACTTGTCCAGCGAGGCCTTGAGTTCCTTCCACCGCTTCTGCCTGTAAAGCCAGGCCGCGCCCTTGAGTTGCTCGGGCGGGCGATGGGCGAAAACGCTGTCGCCGATCGTAGTGTCCTACGCCAAGCTTCGATCACCCGGCGCAGGTCGTCGTCGAGGCGGGCGTTTTGCTCGTTACTGCCGGGGGCATTGCTGGGGGTTGCCCGTTGGGATCGTGCAGCCGTTACCCGCAAGTCACTTGGCGTCCACTTCGTAAGAGCCCGTGGACTGGTGCGGCGTGAGCGGCCAGGCGTCGGTGCGGAACGGGTAGGCCGGCAGCCCGCGGCGGTTCATCAGCACCCCGGCCGGGAGGTTCGACCAGCCGTAGCGCGCCGCGACCGGCTCGGGCACTTCCTCGCTCCATACCTCCAGCTTGCCGTCCTTGACGACCCGCGCGCGGGCATGGTGGAACTCGCGGTCTTTGCCGGCGATGTAGAACCCACACTCGTCGTCCCGGGCCAGGACCAGGCCCTGGTTGTCGCCGGCCTCGAACGTAACCGTGATCTTCCCCTTCTCGATAGCCATGGACTTGTAGACGGGCCCGCGCCACTCGACCGGCTGGTCGGACTGCCATCGCTTCGCGCCATAGACCTCCGCCAGGGCCCATCGCGCGGACCGCTCGCCGACCGGAACCTTGTAAGATGGGTGAATGCCCTGGCTCGTGTTGGTGTCGAACGTGACGATCAGGCCCGTGTGCGGCGTTCGCCGCCACGTGAGGAACTGGATTTCGCGAACGATGTTGGTGTGGTGGTTCATGTCGTACGTCATGGTTCGGCGATTGGACCACCCGGCGATCTGGATAATGCCGAACGGCAGATTCTGGTCTCCGAAGGCCTTCCGCCATGCGGCGATGACGGCGGGGAACGTCTTGCCGAACGGCTTCCAACTGACGCCGAAGGAGTTGTTCTCGCCCTGGTAGAACAGTGCGCCGCGCAGCGCGAAACCCGCCAGCGGTGCGATCATCCCGTTGAACATGCCCCCGGGCTGGTGCTTGTCGGCCGGGCTCGTGTACGCGCTCGAACTCGGCCTTCGCGGCTCCCGCTCGCCCTTGGACTTCGCCTCGGCGCGTTTGCTCTCCCAGGCCTTCACGTCGGCCTCGTAGCGGCTCTTGGCCCCCGGTGCCCTGCCGCCGTCGATCCATGCCCGCAAGGCCGTGTCGAATTCATCAATGTACGGCTTCATCTCCGGGAAGTTGCGCAGCACGTCCTTGGGCACCCAGTGCTGGGCCATGGTGCCCCCCCCAGGACGTGTCGATAAGCCCGACCGGCACGCCCAGCCTTCGGTTCAGCCGAAGGGCGAAGTAGTAGCCCACTGCCGTGCAGTTCTCCACCTCCGGCGGCTTGCATAGCCGCCAGCCGCCATCGGAGCGCTGCGGGTTCTCGACCGGAAAGTCCTTCTGCGGCTCCATCCAGGCGACGTGGGGAACGCGGATAAATCGTATGGCTGGACTGTTGGCCGAAGGCACCTCGATGTCGGCGTTGCGGCTGCCGCGAAGGGTGAACTCCATGTTGCTCTGCCCGCCGCAGATCCAGACCTCCCCCACCAGAACGTCGGCCAGCACGACCTTGCCGCTTGGGGCCTCGACGACAAGTTCCCGCCCGTCGAAGTTCGCCTTCATCGGTTTGAGCGTGGCCGACCAATTCCCGTCGGCGTCGGCGACGGCTGACAGGGACTGGCCGGCGAACCGGACGGAGAGCTTCTCGCCCGGCTTGGCCCATCCCCACAACCTGACGGGCTTGTCTCGCTGAAGCACCATGTGGTCGCCGAAGATGTTCGGCAGGTCAAGGTCGCCGGCGCGGGCGCCGGCGGGTACTGCCCCCATGAGGCACAGGGCTATAAGCAGGCGTGTCATTGGAAGCTCCTATTGGCCGGGATTGCCCGGATGGCCTTGCCCGGCTCCGTCGCCGAGCGGTGTGCCGTGCATGATACTGCCCCGGCGCCCATTGCGCCAACGCGGGAATGACAAATCCCGGAAACATGGCAGGTGTAAGCCGGGGAAAGGGCGCAGTATAATGCGCGCCGACTCGCCCGGCTGCCTGGCCGGCGACGCTATCCGGGAAATCCAGTATTTCACCTTTCAAGGCGCAGCCAGAGCGAAGGAGCGAGCATGAGCGGAATATCGCGACAAGTCCACGTACTAGCCCTTGGCGTTCTACTGGCCTGCGGGGCGCTCGCCGCCGACGACGTCAATGACGGCTCAAAGAGTAAGCTGGTGGTAACCGACAAGGAGAAGCCGATGCCATTTGATGCCGGCGTACAAACCATGTTCTACAAAGCGCGCTCCAAGCAAACGGGCAACATGTGGGACGCGTGGCTGTATCTCCACGAGGGCACGTATTACCTCTACTATCTGGCGAACTCCCAGGGCCGATGGGACAACATCTCCATGGCCACCTCGCCCGACGGCGTACACTGGAAAGAGATCGGCCGGGTGCTGTTCAAAGGCCCGGGCGTGACCTGGATGGGCACCGGGTCGACCTGGAAGTCGCCCAACTTCGAGAAGGACGGCAAGTACTTCATGAACTTCTCCGAGTGGAAAGGGCCCAGGCAGACCATCTTCTTCGCCGAGTCGAAGGACCTGATCCACTGGACTCGCCTCGGCAACGAGTTCGAGTTCGTGCAGGATGAGCGCTGGTACGAGAAGAACGGCCGGTGGGATTGCATCTGGACGATCCCGCGCCCCGGCGGCGGGCTTCTTGTCTACTGGACCGCCACACCGAAGAAGGAAACGGGAGGGAGGTGCGGGTTCGGCGAAACGGCGGACGGGATAACGTGGAAGGCCCTCGAACCGCCCAAGGTGCCGGTCCACGGTGGCGGGGAGGTCGGGGCGATCGATATAATAGGTGACAAGTATTACATGATGTTCGGCGCAGGTCGCATCATGGTAACTCTGGTGGCGGATAAGCCTGAGGGACCATTCCATGCAGCAAAGAGGAATTTCCAACTTCTCTCCAGA
>JAUWQU010000204.1 GCA_030610965.1 Phycisphaerae bacterium | reverse complement strand
ATGCTTCCGAAGACGCCAAGCATGGCACCCATCACCTGACGAGCGACAGAGCAATAGAGGCCCGCGCGTGGTTGGGCGCGGGCCGGGTCGGCTTCCGGCGAACAAGCGCAGAGAGGATCGCACGATGAACGGGAAAGTCATTGCCGCGTTGGCGGCGTTGTGGATGGTTGGCGGTTCGGCAGTACTCGCGGCGGACAAGAACAAGAAGCCCGAGGCGCCACCGGCCGGGCCGAAGCTTACGGTCGATAGCTTCGAGGCCAAGGCCTACGAGAGCCCCACCGGCGGCAAGTTGCTCTATCGTCAACTTGCCCCGGCCGAACTCGCAGCCGGCAGGACGTACCCGCTGGTGCTCTTCCTTCACGGCGCGGGCGGGCGCGGCGCCGACAACGTCCGCCAGATCACCGACGCGGGCGTCTGCCCGGGCCTGCTGAACAAGGTCGGCTTCGCCGGGCGCTACGAGTGCTACATGATCGCCCCGCAGGTGCCGGCCGGCAAGCGTTGGGTGGAGGTCAACTGGTCCGCCAAGGCCCACGCGATGCCCAAGGAACCCGGCGATCAGATGCGAATGGCACTGGAGTTGGTCGACGCGGCGATGGAAGAATACCCGATCGACACCGAGCGCGTGTACGTCACCGGCCTGTCCATGGGCGGTTTCGGCACATGGGACGCCATTCAGCGCCGGCCGAAGTTCTTCGCCGCCGCCGTGCCGGTTTGCGGCGGCGGCGACACCGCCCAGGCAGCCAAGCTGACGAAGATTCCCCTGTGGGTCTGGCACGGCGACAAGGACAGGGTCGTGCCGACGCAGCGCAGCCGGGACATGGTAGCCGCGATCCGCAAGGCGGGCGGCAAGCCCATCTACACCGAGCAGCCCAAGTGCGGCCACAACGTATGGATCCCGGCGTACGGCAACACAAAGACGTGGGACTGGATGTTCGCCCAGCAGTTAGGCAAACCGGCGGCCCCCCCGGCCACGCAGAAGGCGACGACGAAGAGCATCTCGCGTTGAAACGCTAAAGCCGCCGTGGATCGGGCTCAGAACGCGCTGCTTCCCGGAAGGGCGGTTGTCATTCCTGACAGGCCATGGTGACAATAGCGGACAGGGGCGAACCTGGGCGGGGTGGCTCCCGGCACTTTGCGGGTGGCTGGCTGTTGCTATTGGAGTGGCGGCCGTGCAGACGGCTGTGTCATTGTGCAGCCAGATATGGCACTGTCAACGGTGGGGATGGCGATACGAAGGCCTGTTGTTCTGGGGCGCCCGCCCGATCTTCCGATACCTGCCGGCGGGCACGTTTGTCTGGTGGTTGGCCTTGGCGCTGGCAGCGGCTTCGGCCGGTCTGCGTCATGCTGCATCGGCAATGCCAAGGCATTGCCTGCTTCGCCTTCCTTGCCGACCTCGTCCTACCCGACGCCTGCATACGACACCTGAAACGTGAAGTGCTCTAACGGCGGGCCCGGGCACTTGAGTTTGCGATGCACCGTCCATCCCCGGCCGGGCCGGGCTTTGAGGTAATCCTGAAGTTTGCCGATGCTCAGTGGACTACCGATCCGCCTGGATCGGTCGGGCCAGTGGATCGACCGGCTGATCCAACGTGAGTTTCCCGCTCAGCATTCCCGCCAGGTCCGGCAGATCGTACGTCTCCAGGGCCCCGTGGACGGCATTGACCAACTGGTTGTGTGTCTGTCGGGCGCGGGCGACGCTCGACCATGACGCCAGTGTCCGCGACAGTCTTACCGAGGCGAATAACCGCGGCTCCAGCGCCGCCGCGTGCAAGGCCGGCACGCCGACGTTGCCCACTGCGACCAATTCCACCTTTCCGCTGCCGGCTGTCCCGGCGGCGTAGCGCGCGCAGACCAGTACATCCTCCGCGCGCATGCCGACGTACGATCGGCCCAGCAGATATGCCTTGAACACATCCGCCCAATCCCGGCCGAGGTCGCTGCCGAACTTGCCTTGTGCGGTCTGTTGCGTTTGGCCCGTGCCCCGCAGGCTGACCGCCAGCACGGTCTTGCCGGCCTTGAGCAGCCGCTCGATGGGCCCGCCGGCTGCGGCGTCGGCGGCGAGGTCGGTTTCGTGGAGGTACAACACCGCCGGCCCGGTGGACGGCTGGGCCGGGGCGAACCGCAAAGCGGGCAGGAAGATGCCCGGCTCGGGCATGATGACGAGTTTTTCGACTGCCCAGCCGTTATGTTTCACCTCGGAGACCGGCCGGACCTTCGGCTCAGGCAATTCCGCGAGTTTGCGGATACCGGCGCCCCGGCGGATGCGGTCGCGCAATTCCGCCGCCGGCGCGCGGGCCCAGAGCTTCTTGCGACGCTCTGCGAGCCGCGTTTCCCGTTCGCCCGTCAGGTCGTAGACCGACCTGGCGCCGGGCATCAGCATGACCTGGCCGCGAGGCGTGCAGCGGAGTTCATTGTCGCTGATGGTTTGGATCCGCGGCTCGTGGATGTCTTTATCCTGCTTCAGCAGCCAGCGCGACATCCACCGGATGGCTCCTTCCCGATGGAGCTTGTCATAGTTGTGCTTCGCGTCGCTCTCCAGCAGGTCCACGTGCCCGGCGAATCCCATCCGCGAATACAGGCGTTTGGCGTAGCGGAAGCTCACCCACGTGGCCCGGATATCGAAAAAGTCGTGCGTCGCCGCCAGGATCAGCACCGGCCGGGGCGCCCGCATCATGATGTAGTCGGCGTGGTCCATTCCGAACGCCAACTGACCGAAGATGTTCTGCTCGGCGTCGCCGGGGGCATTGTCGATCTGCCTGCCCTGACGGTTGAGAAAGCAGCTCGGCGCGGCCGCCTTGATCCGCTCATCCAGTGCCATCAGATACGAAGTCTGCGTGCCGCCGCCGCTGTTGCCCGTGCATCCTATGCGGTCGCTGTCGACCTCCGGCCGCGACTGGAGATAGTCCAATGCCCGCATGCCGTCCCAGATCTCGTACCAGGCGGTGTTGCGCCCCACGAGCATCGCGCCTATTCCGGCCATCGTGTGCCCGCGGGTGCCCCACATCATCTCCCGGCCGGCCTTGTCGAGAAGCTGGATTCGCTCGGCTTGGTCGATCGGGGCGAACACGAGTGCCGCCATGCCATGCACCGCCAGCAGCGCACCCATTGTCTGATATGTGCCGTGGGCCTTGCCATTGTGCGAGTGGCCGCACGGCACGAGCACGCCGGGGTGGGGCGGCTTGTGCTGCTCGCGGTCCGGCAGGAAGAGAGCGGCCGTGACGTAGAATCCCGGCATGCTCTCGAAGATCACCTTCTCGACGCGGTAGCCCTTGCGGGTGATGACTCCGGTGACCTTGGCATTGAGAGGCGTTGGCTCGGGGAAAGGGCCGATTGCCTCCAGGAACTTCTCCCGTAAACGTTTCTGATAAGCCGCGATCTGCTCGGGCGTCTTTCGGTTCTCGTAGTCCGCCTGCCAGCGCTGCCAAGCCTGCTCGATTTGCCCCAGCAGGTACCGATTCATCATGTCCCGCGGCCGGACGCCGTCGATCGTATCGGCCAGCACCGGCAAGTCCTGCCCGCCCATGGCAATCGCCGAGACCGACATCACCAGCACAAGGCATGCACTTAAGTTCTTTCCCATCGAAAGCTCCCGGAGGTTAACGATATGTTGAATCATACCGGCTGTCCTCTTGGCTTGCGATTGCCGGTTCCTTCCTATTCGCAAGGCATCATGCGGCCTGCCCACCTATAATGCGTCAGAAAGGTCGAAACCATGGGGAATAATGAAGATAAGCCGGCAGGGTCCGCATCGACGCAGTCGCCGGGCGAGGCCCCTAAGAAACGCCGCTGGCTTCGCCGGCTGCTAATCGCACTGGCCGTCATCGGGCTGGGAATCAGTACTCACGCCTGCCGTCGCGGCTGTGTCGGCTGCGGCGGTTGGTGAAGGATCGGCGCTCGTCGGCGACCGCGTCGGTTTCGGCTCCGCAGGCGGAGATGATCCGCCTCAGGGCGCCGAGGCTGTCGAGGTCCATCTCCCAGAACTCGATGCCCACCTGCCGCTCCTGGAGGGCTGTCACCTGCCCGCCGAGGTGAACCCACAGGTCCTCGTTGCCGCCGATCAGGTCGAGGTTCAGTTCCACAGCGTCGCCGCGACCGGCGGGGGCGTCCGTCCGCAGCAGCGCGCCGTTGAAGCTCAACTGGACCACCTCGCACGTGTAGTGCTTGCCGTCAAGCTCGATGACGGCCTCTATCCGGTTGCCCGGCCGCTCGAATGACCTCTCTGCCATGAGCAGCTCTCCGAAATGGCTCGCCGCCGCAATGCCCAGCCATGCGCGCCGACATGAGGGCCCACAGACACGGGCGACTCATGATTATATCCATCGGCGAAGCCCGGCCTGGAGCAAGAGCCCTTTGCCCTTTTTCGCTGGCGACAATCGAACCGATTTGCCGATACGAAATCCAAGCCCGCTGTCGGCTTCTCATGGATGGTCGCCGTGCGGGCGGAAGCGGTTCGGCTGGGAGAGCGAGCAATGGAACATATTATGAAATGGATTTCCGCGATTAGCGTGGTGCTGCTGGCGGCCGGGATGTTGGTCGGGTGCAGCGCGCCGCCGGAGCAAGAGGCGAAGATGCTCGTCGAGCCCACCCGATGGCCCGGGCCGACGATGGAGTTCTTCGCCGGCACGAGCAAGTTCCTGCTGGCGAGGGGGCGGATCAGCAGCCATCGCCGCGTGACGGTCGCCGACGGCGTGGAGATAGACGCGTGGGTCATCCGCAGCCGGCTCAGCGACCGCCAGGCCGGGCGCGACGGCGGACTCTTCGAGAGCAAGCTCACCCGCGGCACGGTCGTGCTGCTTCACCCGCTCATGGCGGGCAAGGCGTGGTTCCTGGGCCTTGGCGAGCGGCTTGCCGACCGCGGCTGGGACGTTGTCCTAATGGACCTTCGCGGGCACGGCTACAGTTCCGGGGCGTACACCACCTGGGGGGTACGCGAGAAGCAGGACGGCAAGGCCGTCATGGACGAGTTGTTGGAGACCGAACCCATCCACGAACGCATATACGTGTGCGGCTCGTCCATGGGCGCCGGCGTGGCCATCCAGTACGCCGCCATCGACCCGCGGTGCAAGGGAGTGATCGCCATCGCGCCGCCAATAGCCGCGGTGGAAGTCTTCCGAAAAATGCTCTTCCTGCTGCCAAGGACGAGGTTCGACAAGGCGGTCGACCGCGCCGGCGAGTTGGCCGACTTCGACCCGGCCGATGCGTCCGCACTGGCCGCGGCCCAGAAGTTGCAATGCCCCTTGATGGTCGTGCAGGGCAGGTGGGACATGCTCGTGCCCGTCGACCAGGCCGAGGCCGTCTTCGATGCCGCGGAGACGCCGAAGAAGTATATCCAACTCGAACATGCCGGCCACGGCGCGGAGATAGGGCGAACGGCCTGGCTGGCCGGACAAATGGACGCGCTGGCCGCCATGGAAGGCGAGACGGCCCCGCGAATCATCACTATGAGACTCCCCCGCGCCGACATGCCGTAGCAGCGCACAATCGCATATTCACCGGCCGCGAACGTCACAAGTGCGGGCCGCCAAAGAACGCCCGAGCCCCGGCGACAAACACCGAGGCCCGGGCGTTGTTTATTGCGCCAGCGACCTCCCGTCTTCATGCGACTCCATCTGGCCTATATGCATACCAGTAAAGGCTTCTTCGCTCTGCAGTTTTGAGTACGAACGCCCATGTCATGCAGCAGGCGTCCTATTTGAGCTACGACATTCGCAGGAGAAGCAGCGGTCATTCTCAGCAGCCTATCGTATATCATCACCTCAGCGAGGTTGGTATATGCGTCTTCCACTTCCTTCCTGTATCCAATGACTGCTCTTGCCCCACTCGCTTTCTTGACTTCGATCATTGCTTGCTCGTCGGCACCGATATCACAGCAAGAGAATATGATCACCTTTCCGGATAGACCCTTGAACACGCTTGCGTGTTCCGCGAGATTGATGTCGTCGAATGTGAGCTCGATTTGTGCTGATCGCTTGCCGGCCGACATTGAGCCATGCGACATGATGTGGACGAAGCGAGTGGCTACGTTCTTTCCTTCCTTCCGCAGAAAGTGATTCAGGTCAGCCTTTGTGTGTACTCGTTCGTAAAGGGCTTCCACCCCATATGCCGAAAGCCACTGCTGCATCATGGGGCCGTATGTGCGGCCAGACTTCAGGTTTCGGTCTAACCGTCCCTCGAGAATGAGAACACGGTCTGGTGACAGTTTCAGTTTGCCCACTGGGACTTTGAGATACCGGCCACTATCGGTAACCACCCGACGCGATCCGTGGAGCTTGCACGTGACCCTTCCTCGGCGGCGTGTGCCGTCATCCCACTTGAAGATTACCCTGGTGTTCACTTCGAAACTACTTTTGCTCATGCCATGCCTCCGCGGAGATGAATAGGGGAAATGGGAGATGGTCAACTGCTTAAGGGCCGTCGCGGTCTGTTGGTTTTTCATGCGGCGCGGTGGTCTTGTAGGCGTGCCGCGATTCCCAGGCGGCCTCCTGCGGGCCGAAGAGGGGGACTCGGTGTTTTTTGTATTCGGCGGTGGTCCAGAGCTCGACGTATTCGATCAGGCTTGTGGTGGCGAGGACCGTTTCGATGGTCTTGCGGCAGTCGTCCTCGCTTCGGCCGTGGATCATGGTGTAGATGTTGTAAGGCCAGCGGTGGCCGGTGGGGCGGAGGTAGCAGTGGCTGATGCCGGCGACCTGGGCGGCAAGCGGGCCGTCCACGTCGGCTTGGGCGTCGTCGGCTATCCACGCGACCAGGACGTTGGCCTTGCCGCCGACGGCGCGGTGGTGCAGCACGGCCGAGTAGCGGCGCAGGTGCCCGGCGTCGAGGAACCCCCGCCCGCAAGCCAGCAGCGTGCCAACGTCGAGGGCCTCCGTCG
>JAUWQU010000443.1 GCA_030610965.1 Phycisphaerae bacterium | reverse complement strand
AAAGACCACCAAGCCCAAGTAAGCAATGCCCGTGCCTGAAACCATAGTGCCTTATACATGCGACCTTTACGTATATCCACCGGCGTGCCGCCTGCCCCCCGCGCCTGCCAAACCCGTCACCGGCGGCAGCGGCCAACGCACATTTTGACAGAGCCCCGGCCAGCCTGTGGTCCGGAAGACGGGATAAGGGCACGGGTGACAGGTCATAGGTCTCTCCTATGGCCTGCCTTTTCCCCACCCCGTGTTCAGGCAGCGCCGGTGTTTCGCCGATAGCTTGTCTGGCAGCCCGTCCGCCCCGGCTGATCGCGTAGATAGATAGATGCGAGGCAGTGCATGAAATCCGGAACATGGAAGTTCAAGGCAGTCCTTCTAACCGTGGGGGCTATCCTCATAGCCGCAACGGCAGTGCTGTGGCCGCGGGTTAGCTTCTGGCACAGGAAACAACAGGCCTTCGAGAAGTTAGGTGGCCTGGACACCTCCCAGAAAATGGGAATGCTCGCGAAGCTCTCGGCCGAGACCCGTCACATCCCCGCCGCTGAGGATCAGGGCGAAGCCGTGACGGTCCGCCTGGGCGGCTGGGCCTTCTCGTTGCCTGCCGCCCGATATCGCTTCGGCGATGACGCCAACCAGAATCTGCGTCTCGAGGCCGACAAGCTGGACGTGGTCTTCGATGGCGTACGGTCCAAGACGCCCGACTTCAGCGCCGAGTACGCCCCGTCCAACCCGCAGGTGGTGAAGTACTTCCGCGAGGTGGACCCCTGCCGGATGCTCCTGGACGCCTACAACTCGACCCCCAGGGACATAGAGGCCGCCGCCACGCCGGCCGAGCTTCAGAAGTCGCTGTACCTGCTGCTGCTCCGCACGGCCCTCCAGCCAAACGGGGCCGAGAAGCTCTGGCAGCGGATCGATGTCCGCGGCCGGACCGGCTTCCTGTCCGGTGACGCGGAATCCAAGGCAGTCATCGCCACGCTCTACCTGCCGCAGACCAAACAGTTCGCCGAACTCGCTCTGGAGCCCCACCAGGGCGCCACCATGGACGACATCTACAACTGCCTGGGCGAGTTGGCCATCCAACGCGACGCCAACGCCCCGGGCAAGCCAACCCCCCTCGACCTGCCCTGGCCCAGCTTCCCCCGGATGGAGGCCGCACCCGACACCCGGTGCCCACGGCTCATCTGGGCCGGCTGGCGGTTGATGTCCGATTCCAAGGCCGGGGCCTTGGCGGAATCCTCCTGGTCGACACACTCAAACGCATCCGCGCCCTGGCCGACCAGATCGGCATTCACGCCGTCGCTGTCCACGCCCTGAACGAGAGAGCCCGAAGCTTCTACATCGCCCACGGCTTCATCCCTCTGCTCGACGACGCCCACCACCCGCCGGCCTGTGATGTACGGGTTGGGTATCTGCGCGCAGCCGATATCCAGCACCGTCTCGCCGACGGCGTAGCGGACCATGGTTCTCATCCTGCGGCGCTGGTGTGGGTTCACGGTTTGGGGCCTTCCGGTCGGCCGAACGCGTGACGGCTGGGCCAATGGTGGAGATTACGAACCGCCGCTTGCCCGTCGGCGGGGTCGGGATGTCGGAGACGTACTGGATGTCGATCCTCAGCCCGCCGGCGTCATCCCAGAGCCGGCGGTAGAACGGCACGTTTGCGTAGGCGTGGCCCAGCAGCCTGCGGAGTGCTTCGTACTGGAATTGCTCGAGCCGGCCGGCGTCCCAGCGCTGCATCTGGTGGAACTGCTGGAAACAGTCGAGCACGCCCCAGCCGTACAGGCGGTCGCCCAGCCGATATAGTGCTTGCCGCACGTAGCTCATGGCCGAGTCACAGCGTTTTGCCTTCGTCTTCGAATTCGTGTAAGTTCGTGCAACTCGTGGACATAGTCCTTTGGAGAATAAGCAACCCATGCGGCACATGCAAGGTGCGTCAGAGTTCTCGGGCACAAGCGCCGGCGGACCGCCAACCATGACTAAAGACAAGCCCGACGACAACCCGCCCGCACCGGCCGCCACGCGGTGGTGGCGACACCCGCTGCTTAGGCGCCTGGTCCGCTGGTCCCTGCTGGCGGTCGTGCTCTACTTCGTCGGCTCAGCGGTGGCGCGAAGGTTCGAGGCCATCTCATGGGATGGAATCAACCACAGGCCGAGCAACGGAAAGAAGAGAAAGAGCGAGAGGGGGATTGGACGGATTGCCCCGGATTTCCCGGACGAGAGATATCTACCAACGGAGCCGCCAACTCCTGCCACCGAAGACACAACCCTTTGCAGCAAGTCTTGCGGTCCTCGTCTTGGCCGCCGGGCTCGGCTCTGCAATCGCCCCCCTGCCGGCGCAGGCCCAAGATCCCTCGCTGCTTAAGGATTGGAAATCCATGATTAAGGTTGCCGACCGAAAGCGCGACGCGAAAGGAAACCTGTTGCCGCTCCAGTCCCACGATGAAACGATCCGCCGCGGCATGGCGTTCATACTGAAGGAGCATCTGAAATGGTTCAAGGGACCGCCGGCCACGCTCCTTGACGAGAAAGGGCACACCCAGATGCCGTGGGTCTACTATTCGAACCTGCAGCACAACGGTGCGCCGTTTCCGAGTTCCGTGGACCGCTTTGTGTCATACCCGGCCTTTCACCACGCGCTGCTGATCCGGACCTTCATTGGCTACTGGCGATATGCCAAAGACGCCCGGGCGCTTGGGGAAGCGGTCAAGTTGGCAGACTGGAATATCGCCCACAGCACGCCCGGCGACTGGGCCTATGGCAACCTGCCCTACAGCACCTTCCAAGAGAGAAAGCCGGGCGGCTTTCGCGACAAGACCGGCCTGATGCCCGACAAGGCGGCCATTATGGCCCTGTCCTATCTCCAGTTGCATGAAGCCACCCGCCAAGCGAGGTTCCTCCGCGCCGCCGAAGCCATCGGCCACACGCTCCGTCAGCGGCAGCGGGAGAATGGCACCTGGCCGTTCCGCGTCGACCCCAAGACGGAAAAGGTCATCGAGGAGTACACCAGCAGCGTGATTTACGCCGTCATGCTCTTCGAGTCGCTGGACAAGCTTAACGGCAATGACCATTATCGGGCCCACCGGAACCTGGCCTGGAAATGGCTGCTCAACGGTCCCATCAAAACCAAGGACTTTCGAGGGTTCTACGAGGATATCCCGGACAGGAAATCGAACCGGACCAACTACGATTGCCTCGACACGATCCGTTACCTCCTGGCCAACCGTACGGAGAAGAACGGGTATCTGGCGATGGCCAAGGACCTCAATGCCTGGATCGAAAAAGTCTTTCTGGACAAGATCAAGGGCTTCGAACCGGCCGAGGGTATTCGCGAGCAATTGGCCTGTAACGTGGTCATGGGTATCCACAGCTTGAATTGGGCGTCGATGCTGCTGGAACTTTCAGAGGCCACCGGCGACGAAAAGATGCGGCAACGGGCCATACAAACGGCCAACTACATCACCTACTATCTCCAGCCGGACAACCGGATCGTGGTTGGTTTTCGCTATCATCAATGGTGGTACAGTTGCCACACAGGCGTGATCCTGTACTTGCTCGACTTCGTCGAGAACTGACGGCCTTACTTGTCAATCGATCAAACGAAAGGTTTTACACTAGGATTACATAGATTGCCTGGTCATATATGCTTTAATCCATATACTCTCCTGATCCGTGTAATCCCCCTCCTGTTTCTTCTTCTATCCTTGGGACGGTCCGAGATCGCCGCCAAGCTCCATCAGGTTGCGATACAGGGCTTCGGTGGGGTCTTCCCATAGGGCCAGGAGTTTCTCGCGGCGCTCGCGCTGGCGGGCCTCGATGTCCGCGGGCACCTTGGCCGTAGCGGCGGCGTGCAAGAACAATATGCCCGGCAAGTAGCACGGTTTGAGGCGGCGGGCTATAATGCGGCCCGTCGGCTGTCGGGCGATTGTCGTATCGTGTGCGCCGTGAAGGAAAGCTTATCGAATGAATGCACAGTTGGACTGTTCATCCCAGCCGGGGCCGGGCGACGGCCTTGCGGGCCCCGTGGGGCGATGGCCGCTGGCGGCGGCTGGGACGGCTGTTGCGCTGCTTTACCTGGCCGGCGTGGTGAATGCGTGGTGGCCTACGCCTGACAGCGCGCTCTACCAGGGCCTTGGCAAGAACCTGATGGGCGGTAAGGGCTATGTCTTCAACGGCCAGGCTGGCAACACCATCACGCCCGGGCTGCCCGCGCTGCTGGGCCTGACCGAGCGTCTGGCCGGACACGATGCGTTCTGGGCGAAGAACCTGATGATTTGCCTGGCTGGCCTTGCAAGCCTGGCCGTTGCTTACGCGACGCTGCGGAGGATGGTTGAACCGCGGCTGGCCTTCGCGGCCGTGCTGGCCGCGGCGCTTTGTTACGTCTACTACGACCACAGTCATCTCATCCTCACCGACGCGCCGTTCGCCCTGCTGTTCTGGGCGACAGCGTACTCGGCCAGACGGATGCTGACGGGCTCGTGGGCGTGGGCGGCGGCGGTGGGGGTTCTCTCGGC